>JBILYA010000188.1:0-4980 GCA_044378065.1 Burkholderiales bacterium
GTCGCCCTTGCACAGCTTCTGCACAGCCTTCACCGCCGGCACCAGCGGATGTTTGATGCGGCGGATTTCAGCCGCCACAGCCTCAACATCGATTTTCGAGATCTTGCAGTTGGCGGCGATGTCGGCCGCGGCCTCCTTCGGGATGATCCCGAGCTCACCCTGCTCCAGCGCGAATGCCGCCTCGAAGTCGTACCACTTTTGCAAGCGGTTACGGTCGTTGAATATGTTGCGGAACTCCTCCGTGCTCCAGAGATGCTGGATCAGGATGTCGTCAAATACGCCGGATGCCATGGTTATTCCTTGAATATGCTGCTTGATTGAAAATGATCAGGTGCGCTCGAGGATGTGCAGGCCGCGCACGCGGTCGAGCAGATAAAGCAGACCGCGGTCATCCACCGTGACGTCGTTACTCTGCACGCGCTCCGAGCCTTGCGGCACATCGGGCACAAAGTAGGCGACCTCTTTCATCGAATGCGGATTGGCGATATCAACGATGCGCAGACCGTGTGCAAACCACGCCACCGGAATCTCGGTGCCGGTCACCTTCTCACAAGGCTGATGGCAACCCGTTGCATAGGGCTGCTGCTCAGGCGGAATGTCTTCCAGCTGGAAACTCGACACCACGGCAGGATGTTTCTCATCGGTGATGTCGACCATCCACAGGAAAGCCGACGGATAAGGCGGGCAGTCGGGCAGACGCACCACGTCCTCGTCCGACACCACCAGAAAATCGCGGTTCTTAATCTTGAACGGAATGCGCAGCGCGGTATGCGTCGGCCAAGGGAACGGCGGACTCCAGTCGAGACCCGAGACGTATTTCGGCTTGCTCATGTCATCGATGTCGAGAATGACAAAACCACCATGCCAGTAGCTTGTGTACAGCCGGTTGCCGTAACGCAGCGGGTGATGGCATTTGTGGGCGGCACCGCGCCAGGTCGGCTTTTCGCCGCCGGCAATATGCTGCCCCGGCATCCACCAGCGGCCGACTTCCTGCGGCTTCGCCGGATCTTTCAAGTCAAGAATCATAACGATATTGCCAAGATAACCATCCATCGTCGGCGAGATGTAGGCGTAGCGGCCGTCGAAATCAAAGCGGTGTACGCCACGGGCGTATTCCACACCGGACTTGTCATCGGTCTGCCACAGCGTGATCAGCTTCGGCTTGGCCGGGTTGGACACGTCGTATATGCCCAGACCGCCCTGGAAATCGTCCGGTGGCACCTCGCCCTTTGCATTTTTCGCTGAAATCACCTCCCGGTTGGTCAGCATGATGTCTCCGGACACGCGGACCTTGTGCGAGTGGGTGCCGGTGGGCATGTTGATCTCGGACAGGAACTTCGGATGTTTGGGATCCTTGACGTCGAATATCAGGGTGCCGTGCGGATTGCGCATATTGCCGACATAGGCAATGTTGCGCTCCACGACCACCTGGCCGCCGCCGGCGCAGTCGGTAAATGACAGCGGCTGCATGCCCGCGCTGCAGTTGTGCTGATGACCGTCGCCACCACCGGCGCGGACATCAACGTAAGCGACTTCGCGGATTCCTTTGGATTTGCTCATGATTGGCGGTTTCCCTATTTTTCTGAATTTACTGAATCTGGATGTTGGCGGCCTTGATGACCTTGCCCCACTTGTCGTACTCGCTGCGGATGAAACTGCCGAATTCCTCCGGCCTGTCGCCCACCGGCACTGTGGCCAGGCTCAGCAGGCGCTCCTTGACTTCGGTATTGGACAAAGACTTGACCAGTTCGCGGTTCAGGCGATCAACAATCGGCTTACCCGTCTTAGCAGGAGCCAGCCAGCCGAACCAGCCGATAACCTCGAATCCCGGATAACCGGATTCCGCCACCGTCGGCAGTTCCGGTGCCACCGGTGAACGCTTGGCACTGGTGATCGCCAGCGCGCGCACCTTGCCGGCCTTGACCTGCGGCGTTGCCGCCAATGCAATGCTGAACAGCGCCTGCACTTGCCCGGCAACCGTTTCCTGCAGCGCAGGACCGCCGCCCTTGTAAGGCACATGTACAAAGGATGTGCCGGTCGATAATCTGAACTGCTCCAGAGCGAGATGGCCGGAAGTGCCGTTACCGGCCGAAGCAAAGGAAAAGCCGCCCTGCTTTGCCTTGATCGCAGTCACCAGTTCCTGTACCGATTTCGCCGCGACGGAAGGATGAACCACCAGAATGTTGGGCACGGTAATGCCGAGGGTAATCGGCGCAAAATCCCTGATCGGGTGGTAGGGCACATTCTGGTAAAGGCTGGGGTTGATTGCCAAGCCGGCGGCAACCAGCACAAAGGTGTAACCATCGGGGTTCGCGCGAGCGGTGGTTTCATAAGCGATGCCGCCATTGGCGCCGGGACGGTTGTCGATGACCACCGTCTGCCCCAGCGCCGCAGTCAGGTGAGGACCGACCAGACGCGCCAAAGTATCTGCAGGCCCGCCGGGCGGAACGGCAACCAACATGCGCACGGGCCGGCTGGGATAATCCTGCGCCTGCACGACAACTGTGCTGACCATCCATCCGCACAATGCCGCTGCGATCCTTGAAATCTGCTTCACTGAACCCTCCTACGGGTTGTTTTTATCAGTATTGCCCCTGCATCCTCAGCTTGCCAGCGCTCGATTCTGCGGCATCGCCATGAACGACGTCATCGCATGCCAGAACTTGTGGCGATTGATGCTCAGCGTCGCCGCATGTGCCAGATCAGATACGAATACGAACTGCTTGTCCTTGCTCGGCAGTTTGGCGAAAAAATCCAGCAAGTCAGGTTCAGCGGCAATGCCGTCATATTCACCGCGGATAATGCACACCGGACAGCTGATTTTCAGCGGGTCGATCACCGGCAGATTGGCGCACATGTCGAGATAGGTACCGTTCGGCACGGTATCGCCCAGCGCCAGTTCCGCATCGGCCAGCGCATCCGCCGCAATCATTTCCGAAGTGCCCGGCTTGTCGCGGGTAAACATGCTGTGGACGAAAGCGCGATCCACCTTGCGACGCGGATTTGCGCGGTATTCATCGACTTTTTCACGGCGCTTGGCCAGCGTGGGTGAGCCGGCGCCGGTATACACCAGTGCCGACACCATCAGGCGTTTGACGCGGCCGGGATTCTGCTGCGCATACAGCGCAGCGCGCAGCGCGCCGGAAGAACCGCCATACATGTAGACGCTGCTTTGACCGGTTTCGCGTTTCACAATCTCCATCGCAGCCGCGAGATCCAGCGCGCCTGAAGCAATACCGGAATGACTGTCGGTGCGATCGGAACGACCGTAACCCTCATGGTCCACGGTCCACACGTCATAACCGAGACCGGCGAAATGATTCATCAGCGAGTAATCGTTGCGGCCCGGCACATCCAGATCAAAGCTCGACCGCCCTGAGGCCGAAGAACCATGGACCAGGAACAACACCGGCGCATCCTTCGGCAAACCGGCCGCATGTTTGCGGTAGACATACAGCTTTACACCATCTTTTTGCGCCCAGTATTCCGCGCGGTCGATCTGTGCCATGTTCTGCTCCGTGATATTCAGCGAGCAGCGATTATCGCACCGCCGGCATAACCGGCGCAGTGCAGTCCGAATACTGGTCGCCGTGTAAAATCAGCGCATCACCGACTCCGGAGCAGAAGATGACCGCGAACGCCTCGAAAATGATCAGTCTCGGCGAACTGGCCGCCCGCATTCCCGACGGCGCTTCGCTCGGCCTGGGCGGCGTATTTCTGCATCGCGGCCCGTTTGCGCTGGTGCGCGAACTGGTACGCCATAACCGCCGCAATCTTGAAATCATCAAACCTTCGCCGGGTTACGATCTCGATCTGCTTTGCCGTGCCGGCGCCGTTACCAAAGTCCGCGCCGGCATCGTCGCCATGGAAGGCAACTTCGGTCTGGCACGCTGGTACCGCAAAGCCATCGAGCGCAAGGAAGCGCATCTCGAAGAACACGCCTGAATGACCCTGGTCGCGGGGCTGCGTGCAGCCTCCTACGGAATCCCGTTCCAGCCGGTCGCCGGCGTACATGGCAGTGAACTGGCGCGCATCAACCAGTGGCAAACCCTGCGTGACCCTTATGGCTCGGGAACCGATGTCTACGTAATTCCGGCAATCCGGCCCGATATAGCGGTCATTCATGCCGCAGAAATCGATGACCAGGGCAACGCGCGCATTTACGGCTCGCCGTTCTGGGACCATCCGTTGACCCGTGCGGCAAAACGCGTACTGGTCACCGCAGAAAAACTGGTGACTACAGACCGTCTGCGCGAACAGCCGGAACTGACGCTGGTGCCGGGATTCATGGTCGAAGCCGCGGCCGTAGTGCCGCGCGGCGGCTGGCCCGGTTCGATGCATCCCGATTATGAAATCGACTACCCGGCAGTCGAGCGTTATATGGAAGATGCTCCGGGCGTACTCGAACGGCATCTGGCCGAAGCCCCCGAGTGTTCGGGCGACGCAGCCGCCAGACACTGAGCAGATTACACATATGCCGGTCATCCACAGTTTTGCGCCTGTTGCCGATGCAGCAGCACGCGTACTGATTCTCGGCAGCATGCCCGGCGTTGAATCGCTTCAAGCCGGGCAGTACTACGCGCATCCACGCAACGCCTTCTGGCGCATCATGGGCGAGCTCGTCGGCGCATCCACGAACCTGCCTTATGCAACACGCACCCGCACGCTGCGGCAGTCAGGCATCGCGCTATGGGATGTGCTCGCGGCCTGCGCAAGAGCAGGCAGTCTCGATGCGGCCATCGATCCACGCTCGATCATCGCCAATGATCTGCTGTCTTTCCTCGCACAGCATCGCGGCATCACTCACGTATTTTTCAACGGCGCTACCGCCGAGCGTTGTTTTCGCTTGCACGTGCAGCCGGCGCTGCAAGCCGATGCGCTTCAATTGCAGCGTCTGCCGTCGACCAGTCCGGCGCATGCCGCCATGCGATATGCGGACAAAGTGCAGGCGTGGCGCCCCATCCTGCAAGCGCTCTCAAA
>JBILYA010000190.1:0-4844 GCA_044378065.1 Burkholderiales bacterium
CTGATGACAAACCCTATTCGCCATTTTCAAGGTCTGCGATGGTTGCTGCTGGCCTTTGCGTTGACCGCCGGCAGCGCGACCGCACAGTCCCCGCAGAAGCCGCTGGTCATGGGCGTATTGCCCAACGTCAGCGCCCGGACCTTGCTGACGATGTACCAGCCCTTCCGCGAATACCTGCAGGAAAGCCTGAAACAGCCGGTCGAGATCGCGACCGCCGCGGATTTCAGATCCTTCAGCCTTGAAACCAAAGCGGGTGCCTACACGGTGGTAGTCACCGCTCCGAATCTGGGCGCGATGCATCAGATCGATGACAAATGGCGGCCGGTGGCGATTTACGAACCGCAGATTCCCGGCATCCTGGTGTCGGCAGCCGGCAACGCGAATAACAACGTGGAACAGTTGCGCGGAAAACTGCTCGCGGTCGGTAACCCGCAGTCACTGGTGGTGTTACGCGGATTGCAGTGGCTGCGCGAGCGCGGCCTGCAGGAAGGACGGGATTTCCGTCTGACCCGCAGTGCCAACGAAGACAGCCTGGGCACCCTGATCCGTTCCGGTGAAGCGCCGCTGGCGATGATGAGCATGGGCGAGTTCAGGGCGATCAGTGAAAACGGCCGCAAGGAACTGCGCGTTCAAACCGAATTCGCGCGGGTGCCCGGTTTCCTGGTGATGGCGAGCCCGGCAATGCCGGCGCCGCAGCTCGAGGCGATCAGCCGCGCCGTTCTGGCATTCCCTGACACCGATCAGGGCAGGGAATTTTTCAAACGTTCAGGTTTCTCGGGCATTCGCACCCTCAAGGCCGGCGAACTCGAGGCGCTGGCGCCCTATGTTGCGCCCACGCGCAACGCCCTCAAGCCTGCGAATTGATTGCGGCTACATGGCGTCAGCTGTCACCACCGGTTTTCGCAGAAGACTGATACTCGCCGGTATCGGCCTGCTGACGCTGGCGATGGTGGCGTTCAGCACATTTGCCTCACTGATATTCGACCGCTATCTGCAGGAGCAGCTGGAGGAGGCGGCGATGCAGCAGCGCGTATTGCTGGGCGCTGCGTTGCTGGCGCCGATGCTGCAGCGGGACTACGCCACGGTGGAAGCGGTCATCCGCGAAAGCCGCGCGGTGCGCGGCGTCGATTACATCGCGGCCTTCGACCGGCAACGACAACTGGTTGCCACTGACGGCCCGGTGCCTCCGGCGGTTGCCGTTGGCGGGGAGGCCGGCGATGCCGCCGCCGATCGCACTTTTCATTTTTCCGGAGCCATCGCCGCGGGCGGCGACGCTGTTGGATACATTGCATTCGGCCTGTCGCAAACGCTGATTGCCGATGCACGCCGCTCGCTGTTGCTCGGCGCACTGGGTGTCGGGCTGATCATTGTTCTGGTGTTCTCCGTGCTGTTCGCGTGGATCAGCTACCGGCTCACCGGTCCGCTGATCGCACTGAGTCAAGCGACGCGAAAAATGCAGGGTGGCGATTACGGCATCGCACTGACGTACCGGGGCTCCGACGAGATCGGCGCGCTGACCGATGATTTCAGGCAGCTCGCGGCCCGCATCCGCGAGCAGATTGCCAAAGTGACCGCCAGTGAAAACCTGCAACGGCATTACCGGCAGTCCGCCGAACAGGCGAGCCAGGCCAAGTCGGAATTCCTCGCCAAGATGAGCCATGAAATCCGCACGCCACTGCATGGCGTGCTGGGCATGCTGGAACTGCTGCAGGGGAACCACCTGCCGCTGGAACAGCGCGAGCACTTGCAGCTGGCAGAACGTTCCGCCCGCCACCTGCTGCAGGTTGTCGACGAGATTCTCGACTTCTCGAAGATTGAAGCCGGGAAAATGGAACTCGAAGCCGTCCCTTTCGATGTTGGCGAGTTAGCCGGGGATATGATTGCTCTGTTCAGCCCCGCTGCCGTTGCCAAGGGCGTGGAGATGACGCTGACGCGCGAAAATATCCCCGCTGCGCTGATCGGCGACCCGACGCGTTTGCGCCAGGTGCTGTCGAACCTGGTCAGCAATGCCGTGAAGTTCACCGAGGCGGGGCACATCCGCCTGCAATGCGCCTGGCAGCCTGATCCGCAGGTTCTGCATGTGGTGCTGGAAGACAGCGGCATCGGCATCCCGGCGGATCGCCTGCAAACGATTTTTGATCCCTTCATGCAGTCGGACAATTCCGTTGCCCGAACCTATGGCGGCACCGGGCTCGGCTTGTCGATTTCAGCGCGGATCGTCCGGCTGATGGGCGGCGAGATCGAGGTGGAATCCAGTCCCGGTCAGGGTGCGCGCTTCCGTTTCAGTCTGCCCCTGCAGGCAGCAATGGCCTTACCCGGGACCGTTGAAGCGGTGTCGTCCACCGCCATGAATATGGTGCGCGCCGATAGCGCCGCCGTTCTGGTGGTCGAGGATACGCCGGTCAACCAGACCATCATTCGCATCGGACTCGAACGCATGGGTTATCGCGTCGATACCGCCAGCAACGGCGCTGAGGCCATTCAGAAATTCGAAGACGGGGACTATGCCGTGGTGCTGATGGACTGCCACATGCCCGGCATGGATGGCTATACCGCGGCAACGGCGATCCGCGACTACGAAGCGCGAATGGGGCGCCGGCGCATGCCGATCATCGCCGTCACTGCGGCGGTGACCGGGGATGAGCAGGCGCGCTGCCGCGCGGCCGGCATGGACGATTACCTGTCCAAACCGTTTTCGATGCAGGGACTCGATGCAATGCTGCGCCGGCATCTGGATGCCACGTGAAGCGTATTTGTTCTCAATAAGCACCAAAGCGGATTTGGCAAAGACACCGCAGTTGGCGGAAAATGCCGGGGTCAATGACTTATTGTCGGGCCGGCGTATCAAAAGCCGGCGCTTTTTCGGTTTCATCGCATCAATCAAGGAGTGTTCATGATCAGAAGAGACATGTTGTTGGGCAGCGGAGCGGTGGCTCTTGCAATGACCGCGGGTCAAGTCATGGCGCAAGCCAAAAGCGCGACCAAAGCCAAGGAGCCGGAAAAGGGCGGGCACCATCACCATGGCGGTTCCGCATTCTCCGCGGTGATGATTTCCTCGGGCATCTGCGTCGAAAAAGGCCAGGTCTGCCTGTCCCACTGCATCATGCTGATGGGTGAGGGTGACAAGGCGATGGCGGCCTGCGCGAAAAGCGTCAGCCAGCTGCTTTCGGTGTGCACCTCGCTGCAGCAACTGGCGGCACAGGAATCGCCGTACATTCGCGACATGGCGCGCATTGCCGCGCGCGTGTGCAAGGACTGCGAAGCGGAGTGCAAAAAACACGCCGACAAGCACGCGCCCTGCAAGGACTGCCTGGAAGCCTGCGCCGACTGCCGCAAGGAATGCGAGAAGCTGATCAAGGCCTGATCGCCGCGTTCCGGCGGCAACGCCGGTCGTCAACAAAACGCCGGCACAGCGCTGGCGTTTTGTTTTGCTACCGTTTGTTTTGCGACGCTTCCCGGTGATGGGTCCTTGATCGAATGCTCGCGGCAGCACCCCGACCGGCCGGTTAACAATTCTTAGTATTCCCGGCCGTAAACTTCATTAGAATTTTCATGCGCTTTGCCTCCCTGTGCAAAGCGTGAATCGACTTTCAGCCCCTGATCATTCAGGGGCTTTTTTTTGGTCATCGCCTGGCCCTGTCCAACCGGCGGCGGGTCTTAAGACGCGCTGACCGGACCTTTCGTAAGCCCTCGCGGCGCCTGCACGTAGTTCGCAACGCAGGTCACCCAGTAAATCAAGCTATTAAAGCAGTCATGCGCCGGAGTGATCCCTCCGCCATGGCGATCAATGAGCGGGTGGCCGGCATGGGGCCGCCGTGCTGACCATCACGACATCGCAGCACCGCACGGGTCGTGGATACCGACTGCCTAAACTATCGGTCTGTCATCAGGCTTTCAGCGCGCATAAGGATTCAGTGGTGGCCGGTGAACCGCTCTTAAGTTTGCGCAGGAGCTGGCAACAATCCGGCAAACCGGTGGATTATTTATCGTAATTACAGTATTTACCATAATTCACTGTAACTCACGAATCAATACGATAAAAATAATAATAAGTATCTTATTGATAATCTAGAGGAGTTAAAACATGCATCAAGCAAGTTTCGTGGATCGGCTTTTACGGGGTGCGCTGGCCTTGACGCTGAGTGTCATGGCCGCAGGGGCTGCGGCACAAGTGCCTTTTGAAATCGAAGGTCCGATCCACGATGTTGACCCCGAGCGCAGGACCATTACCGTCATGGGGCAGACGATATCAGTTCCGCTGCGCACACCGCGCGTTCCGATCATGTCGCCGACAGCGCGAGTCACGTTGCAACAACTCGATGGCGCCCGTCTTCCGGGGCGTATCGAGCGCGGCTTTATCGGCGGCACGGCCATCATCTCGGGACAGATTCTCGCGGATGGCAGCTATGTCGCCGACGATGTGTTTGTGGAGCCGGCAGAAAATGTACTGCGCGGTACGCTCACCGCTGTGAATCCTTTCCGGATTGGCGTGGTGGAGTTGCGTGCGCTGACCGACCCGCGGATGCCTACGGGCCCATTAACCAACCAGTTTGGTTTTGAGATTGATGAAGCGTCACTGCAACCCGGGGTTTTTGCCGCTTCCGGAGGGTATTTCAGTCGCAGCGATAACGTTCTTTACTACCATACGCTAGACATCGAAGGTAATGCCCGTCTGCGTAACCCAGGCAACCAGGTCAGCATCCAGCGTGCGCAGTGCCGGATTCGGGGCGGTGGGCGGGATGAGATCGAGGTGCGTGGCGGGGTGACCAACGGCACCCCCAACACCACCCCGGTTCGACTGGCTGCGGGAACACAACTGACGCTGACATTGGCCCAGCGCGGCG
>JBILYA010000374.1:0-2847 GCA_044378065.1 Burkholderiales bacterium
ACAGCCGGATCAACCAGTCCCTACATTTCGTCAGCGCATCGAGCTTTCTCTGCGCCTACGCCATGCTGTACTTCTATCCGGTAGCCGCTGCACTGGTCGGATGGCTGGTATCCATGACCACGCGACAGGCGGGCCACTTCTTCTTCGAGCCCAAGGGCTACGACCACGTCAACCAGGTGACACACGAATACAAGGAAGAAATCAAGGTTGGCTACAACCTGCAACGCAAGATCGTACTGCTTGCGATCTGGGCTCTGGCACCTTTCGCCCTGCTCGCCGACCCGACGCTGCTGGGTCTCTACACCCCTGCCGCCAACACCGCCGGTTTCGTGGCTCAGGTCGGTGAACTGTGGCTGGCGATCGGCGTGGGCGGGCTGCTGTTCCGCACCGTGCACCTGTTCTTCCTGCGGGACGTTCAGACCGGCCTGGTTTGGATGACCAAGATTCTGACCGACCCCTTCCACGACCTGAAGCTCTATTACAAAGCGCCGCTGGCGCTGATGCGCGGAGAGTTGATTGACCCGGCGCTGAACACGCAGCGCAGCTAAAAGCGTTGCGCAATCATCTCGCGCAGGATGCCGCGTTTGATCGCGCGGTTGGAGAGGGCGGGGTCCGACCACCACCACCCGTCCTTCTCCATCGCCCGGGCGGCCACCACAAAACGGTCGCACACCGCAACGAAATCCACATCGGAATAGTTGAGGCTGAAGATAAACCTCCCGGTGCCTACCCAGCTCAAAGCCAACCCCTCACTGCGCAGGTAGTATTGCAGCATCCAGTTGTAGCGGGATGGTCGCGTATAGCAGACGGTCCAGATCGAGGACAGGTTCGCGACCCGTACCGGCAATCCTTCCGCCTCCAACCGCGTGTTCAATACCCGCGCACGGGTATTCCACCGCTCGTCCAGCCCCTCGTATATGCCCCGGATTTCCGGTGTCTCGATTTGCTCAAGGAAGACCTGCATTGCGGTCATCACATAAGGATGTGCATTGAACGTGCCGCGGGCGAAACAGATATCGGCCGGCCGTTCCTCGCGGAATCGCCGCATCAGTTCGGCCCGTCCGCAAACCACGCCGACCGGGTAACCGCCGCCCAGGGTCTTGCCGTAGGTCACCATGTCGGCTCGCACACCAAAATATTCCTGCGCGCCACCCGGCGCGAGACGGAAACCGACAAACACTTCGTCAAAAATCAGCACGATGCCGCGTGCCGTGCAAACTTCACGCAGGCGGCGCAGCCAGGCCGCATAGGCCTCCCGGTCGAAGTGCGCATTGCGCCCGCTGTCCACCAGCGAACCGTCGGAGGGTGCATTCATGTTCGGATGCAGCGCCTGCAGCGGATTCACCAGGACGCAGGCAATGTCACGACGCTTGCGCAACACGCGCAGTGCGGCATCATCCATGTCGCGCAGCGTATAGGTCTCACGTTGCGTCACCGGATTGCCGATTCCCGGCTGCACGCCCTCCCACCAGCCATGGTAGGCGCCACAGAAACGTACCAGATGGGTACGCTTGGTGTGAAACCGCGCCAGGCGAACGGCCTGCATCACCGCCTCGGTACCGGACATGTGGAACGATACTTCGTCCATTCCGGATATCTCACACAGGCGGCGCGCATTGCTCGCGACCGCCGGATGGTAGGCACCCAGAACAGGGCCCAAAGCCGCTGCACGAAGGTTTCCTTCAGCCATGCAGGCCTTGTAAAAATCATAGCCGAATACGTTGACCCCGTAAGACCCTGCCAGATCGTAGAACCGGTTGCCGTCAAGGTCTGTCAGTTGCACACCATCGGAAGACTGCAGAAAACTGCCGGCCTTCAGATGCTGGCGCAAGTAACGGCTGTACTGGAATGGCACGCGGTAGCGGCTGGTGAACTGCAGGTCGGAGATCGTGCTCTCGGCTTCCGCAGTCAGTGCTGCACTGCGAGCGAATCGCTGCCGATAAATCGCGGACAGCCGCGCGAAACCGACACGGCGGGCGGCTACGACTTCAGACGGCGCGCCATCGGAGCAAAAAAATCGCTCCTCGTCATAGGCATAGTACGGAATCAACGCCGCCATTCGCCGTGCCATGCGCGCGTGGCCGGTCAGCGAGGGGTGCTTGGCCTTGGACAGTTCGAGGCGCGTGCGCAGCGCCTTCAACGACAGCGCCGCCGCCACCGCGCCCATGCCGATCAGAAATGTGGTTTCTTCCATATGGATTCCTTTGCTGCTATGTACTACGGAGGTATGACAAAACCATGACGGTTCGTACTGCAATGTTGCGCATCCTCCAGCAGGAGGACATCAATTTCCTGCTTACCAACCGGATCCCGCGTCAATTGATGACGCGCTTCATGGGCTGGTTCAGCAAGATTGAGCAGCCCCTGGTACGCGACCTGTCCATCGCGGCTTGGCGGTTGTTCGCAGACCTGAAACTGGAAGAAGCGCGGAAGGAACGCTTTACCAGCCTGCACGACTGTTTCATCAGGGAACTTAAACCCGGTGCGCGGCCGGTTGATTCCGACCCCGCGGTACTGACCAGCCCTTGCGACGCGATCGTCGGCGCCTGCGGACGGCTGGACGGAGTCCAGGTGCTGCAGGCCAAGGGATTCCCTTACACCCTGTACGACCTGTTCGGCGATCCGGCGCTGGTACATGCCTACCGGAACGCGGCTTACGCCACGCTGCGCATCACGTCGACGATGTACCACCGCTTTCACGCCCCCCATGACTGCCGGGTTGAACAGGTCACCTACTTCTCGGGAGATACCTGGAATGTCAATCCCATCGCACTGCGGCGGGTTGAGCGTTTGTTCTGCAAAAACGAGCGCGCGCTGCTGCGGACCCGACTGGATGCGGGTGTCCAC
>JBILYA010000191.1:0-4781 GCA_044378065.1 Burkholderiales bacterium
GCTGCCCCTTGATCGGCTGCAGCGTCGATACATGCGGCACAAAATGATCGGTGGTGACCAATGCCGCCGAAGCACTGGATGACGGCGCTGATGCACAACCCTGAACCGCCGCAACGATTGCCGCTACGGCCATAACGCAAACTTTGTTACGCATATCCCCTCCGCTCAGCGGCTTCGGCACCAGCCTTGCCGTTCATGTTGAACTGCCGGAACGTCAGCCGGTGGCCGCGTCCCTTGTTGTTGTGAACTGAAGATTACCGCAATAAAACCCTGCCGTCGGCACTGTATTAACGACTGATAATCAGCGACCGATACCCAGCAGCGCCCGCGCCTCATCCGTGGTCGTCGGCTCACGGCCTACCGCACGCCCGAGTTCGGCAAAGCGGCGCACCAGTTCCGCATTGGTCGGACAGCCCAGCTCCGGGTAGGGATAGTCGCCGATGCCCGGTGCCAGATGACCGTTACGGTCCAGCGCGGTCGAAGCCACGTTGAACAGGTTGCCCTCCTTACAGGCCACCGTCCATTCAATGCGACGTTGGGGGGGCAGAAAATCAATCAGTGCTTCCAGACCGCGCGTCGTGCAGGGATGCGCGCCGACAATGCCGCCTTCAGCCAATACGCACTGCACATAGGCCGGCTCCTTGATCGCGCCCATGTCGAGGAAGGCGTCAACCATGCGCACAAAAGGTACAGCCCAAACCGAAAGATGCGGTTTCACGCCGGCATCGGTCATGCCCTTAGCGAGAAACAGGCAGGTCTCGGTGCTGTTCTTGTAAATCTTGTTGGTGGTCAGGAATTTCTTCTGCAACGGATCGTAGGCATCGATATTGCTGCTGCCGGTGTCCACCGCAGCGAAATCCGGTCTCGTGCTGCTTTTCTGGCCCATCAGTTTGATATGCGCGAGGCGGTTCTCGTCTTCGTTGACGGTGATCTGACCCAGCGTCGAGTCGATCAGGATGTCGCATTTCTCGCGGATCTTGGCGACGATCTCGGCATAGACCTCGGGCTCATGGCATTTTCCGCCGTCCGGTTTGCGGGCATGAAAATGAATGATCGATGCGCCTGCCGCGCGGCATTCCGCAGCCGTCTCAGCGATCTCGTCCGGGGTGAACGGCACGTTCTTGTTAATGTCGCGCGACATGTATTCATTGACGCGCACGGTGATGATCAGTTTCTTGGCCACTGCTTCGATACTCCGTGTTCAGGGTTGTTTGACGGTGTTGAGGCGTTTGCAGACATCCAGAAACAGATGTCCGTCGGTACCGAGCACAACAGCCTGGACGCCACGATCACGCACCGATTTACCATAAACCGGATCGGGCTTGTTACCGATGGTGGTCATTACGTATTTGCCGTGTTTGCGTGCGGCAGCCACGACCTTCTCCAGCGCCGCCGCCATTTTCGGCTCATCAAAGGTCGCGTGCGGCACGCCCAGCGCAATCGACAGGTCGGTCGGTCCGATGAAAAATACATCCAGTCCGGGCATTGCCGCCATGGACTCAAAATTCTGCAGTGTCGGCGTGTCCTCGATCAGCGGGATCACCATCATCTCGTCATTGGACTTGCGCACATGCGCATTCCAGTCGCCCGGCGAGTAGCCCGCTGAACGCACAATCGCGCAGGCGCCGCGCTCGCCTTCCGGCGCATAACGCGCGTAATCGAGGGCTTTGGCGCAGTTTTCGGTGGTGGCATGTGAAATCGCAATACCGGCGACGCCCATATTCATCAATTTGAGGATCAGCGTACGCTCAACGTCGGCAATGCGCACGAAGGGCGTAATACCGGCCGCATCGGCAGCACGAACCACATGAGCACAGGTATCGAAATCCAGGGCACTGTGTTCCATGTCGATGATGACAAAGTCGATACCGGCGGCAGCGGCGAGTTCGGTGATCATCGGACTGCCGCTGAACAGGATCAGGCCGGTAACGGTTTCGCCCCGCTGCAGCGCGGCGCGGATGGGATTTTTCATGGGAGGGTTTCTTTGTAAAAACAGGAAAAAAGAGTCGCGAGATTAACCCGCGCCTGATGGGGCGGCAAGGCGTATCGGATGCGATAATCCGGCACCGCAAATTGGATCAGAAAATCATCATGGCCAAAGAAATTGCCCTGACCGCCGAAGTGGCCCGTTTCGTCACACGCACGCAACCGGCACGCATTCCCCGCAACGTGATGCACCTGGGCAAACGTTCGTTGCTCGACGGTCTCGGCCTGGCACTCGCCGGCAACGCCGCCGAATCCGGACACATTGTGCGCAACTACCTTAAAACCCTCGGCGTGCCGCTTGATCGCGGCGCCACGGTGATCGGCACCGCGATCAAAGTACCGCCGCGTTTTGCCGCCTTCGCCAACGGCATTGCCATCCACGCCGACGACTACGACGACACCCAGCTGGCCGTCGCCAGCGACCGTGTTTACGGACTGCTCACCCACCCCACAGCACCGGCGCTGCCCGCAGTGCTGGCGCTTGCAGAGCGCGACAACCGCTCCGGCCTCGACCTGCTCACCGCCTTCCAGATTGCCGTGGAAGTCGAAACCAAACTGGCCGAAGCCATCAACCCGCGGCATTACTCGGATGGCTTTCATTCGACGGCAACGCTGGGCGTGATCGGCGCAGCCGCCGGCGCCGCGCGGCTGCTCGGTCTCGATGTCGATCAGACTGCGCAGGCGCTGAGCCTCGGCGCAAGCCAGGCCGCTGGCCTGCGAGAAAACTTCGGCACGATGACCAAACCCTTTCATCCGGGCCGCTCGGCGGAATCCGGCGTGATGGCGGCAGAACTGATCCAACTCGGCTGGACCGCAGCGCCGAATGCGCTGGAAGCCAAACGCGGTTTCTTCAATGCCGCCGGCGGCGGTTACGACCCGTCTGCAATTCACGGCAAACTCGGCAAACCCTGGACCTTCGCGATACCCGGCGTATCGATCAAACCACATCCCAGCGGCTCGCTGACGCATCCGGGCATGGGCGCGATGCTGGAGCTGATTCTTCAGCACGACATTCGCCCGGCGCAGGTCGTCCGCGCGCGCATCGGCACCAACCGCCACATGCCCAACACGCTGATCCATCGCAGCCCGAAAAACGAACTGCAGGCCAAGTTCAGCATGGAATTCTGCATGGCGATCCTGCTGCTGGAACGCCGCGCCGGCCTCGCGCAATTCACCGACGCCGTGGTCCGCCGTGCCGATGTACAGCGCATGATGAAAAAAATCGATTTCGGCGTGCATCCTGCTGCCGAAGCCGCCGGCTATGAAAAAATGACCACCATCATCGATATTGAAATGGCCGATGGCCGCACCGTCAGCGGCCGCGCCGATTTCGGCAAAGGAAGTCCGGCCAATCCGATGAGCGATGACGAAGTCGCCGACAAGTTCCGTGAATGTGCGGCCTGGGGTGGTCTGCCCCCCGCCAATATCGAGAAAGTCATCGACGCCGTTTTCCATCTGGAAAAACTGAAAAGCACGCTTGAACTGACGCGCCTGCTGGCCATCGCGCCTGCACGCAAAAAAGCAGCAAAAACAAAAAAATAGAATAGAATCCCGCCCCACTGGAGAACTCATGAACACACTACCCCGTATCGGATTCATGCTCGGCGACGTCACCGGGATCGGCCCGGAAATCGCCGCCAAACTGCTGGCCTCGGGCAAACCCGCCGCCTGCGCACAAACCATCATCATCGGCGACCGACGCGTGCTCGAACTCGGCATGCGCAACGCCAACGTCAAATTCGCCTACAGCGTCTGCAAAAACATCGACGAGATCCAGTGGCCGCGCAAGGACTACCCGCTGATTGATCTCGGCGACACCGACCCGGCCAAATACCCGCAGGGCGTGTCCTCGGACGAAGCCGGCAAACTCGCGGGCGATGCCCTCAAATATATGATCGACCTCGCCATCGCCGGCAAACTCGACGGCATCAGCTTCGCGCCGCTGAACAAGGGCGCAATGAACCGCGGCGGCTGGAAATTCAACGACGAGCATCAGATGTTCGCCAGCCTGCTCAAGCACAGCGGCTTTTTCGGTGAAATGAACGTCATCGACCAGTTCAGCACCTTCCGCGTCACCTCACACGTGGCGCTGCGCGAAGCGGTCAATATGATCTCGCCGGAACGCATCACCGCCGCCGTCAATCTTGCCAATGACACCTTGCGCGCAGCCGGCAAGGCCAATCCGCGAATCGGCGTTGCCGCACTGAATCCGCATAACGGCGAGAACGGCCTCTTCGGTGACGAGGAAATCCGAATCATCCGCCCGACCATCGACAAGCTGAAATCCGGCGGCATCGACTGCACGGGTCCGATTTCATCGGACGCCATTTTCCTGCAAGCGCTCAAAGGCAAATTCGACGGCGTGGTGATGATGTACCACGACCAGGGCCAGATCGCGACCAAGCTGCTCGGCTTCAATAAGGGCGTCACGGTGACTGCCGGACTGCCCTCCGTGTTCACCACGCCGGCCCACGGCACTGCCTACGACATCGTCGGCAAAGGTGTCGCCGACGTGGGCGCCATCGAACACGCCTTTACGTTGGCGGCCCGCATGGCCGCCGGGCGCAAAGCCGCCGCAAAAGCCGCCTAGGCTTTTGCCTAGGCGAGCTTGGCGGCGATCGCGTCGCCCATCTCGCGGGTGCTGGCCTTGCCACCGAGGTCGCCGGTCAGCACCTTGCCTTCACGGATCACCGCTTCCACGGCCTTCTCCATCAGATCGGCAGCCTCAACGGCTTTCGGTTCATTGTGCTTGTGGCCCAGCCAGGCATAGAGCATCTGACCCGACATGATCATCG
>JBILYA010000006.1:0-17917 GCA_044378065.1 Burkholderiales bacterium
GACGAGAAATCCTCCGATCCCGGTGGACTGACACACCGGTGGATTCTTAAAGCCTTGATTCCATTAGGGTTTTCTTTCCTCATCCTGCAATCCGCCGCACTTGCGCTGGGCACGCTGGAAAAATTGAAAGCGCTGCCGAAATGAGCGGAACAGAAATGCTGGTGATCCTGATGCTGGTCGCTTTTTTCGGCCTGCTGATGCTCGGCGTCCCGGTGGCGCTGACGCTGGCGACCACTGGTTTTGCTTTCGGCGTGCTCGGATTTGGACCTGATCTCTTCAATCTGCTTCCAGCGCGCATCTATGGCGTTGTCGCGAATTACCAGTGGCTGGCAATCCCGCTGTTTGTGTTCATGGGGGTGATGCTGGAGAAATCCCGGCTCGCCGATGACCTGCTCGATGTCGTCGGGCATATCGCCGGCGGCCTGCGCGGCGGTATGGCGATCGGTATCGTCGGTGTCGGTGTGCTGATGGGTGCAACGACCGGCATTGTCGGCGCCACGGTGATTACGCTCGGCCTGCTGACACTACCAACGCTGCTCAAACGTGGCTACGATCCGGGCATCGCCTGCGGAGCGATCTGCGCCTCAGGCACGCTGGGGCAGATCATTCCGCCCAGCCTGATCCTGATACTGCTCGCCGACATACTCCAGTTGTCTGTAGGTACGCTGTTTGCAGCAGCGGTGGTGCCGGGCATGCTGCTGGCGGCGATTTACTGCGTGTACATCATCATAATCGGCATGGTGAAACCGGAATGGGTGCCGCCGATTCCCGTTGAAGAGCGTGATGCAGTGTCGCGTCGCCAGTTGTGGGTGCGATTCGTCAAGGTGGTGATCCCGCCAGTGCTGCTGGTGATGTCGGTGTTGGGTTCAATCATTGGTGGCATTGCGGCTCCGACGGAGGCGGCCTCAATGGGCGCGCTGGGTTCGATCCTGGTCACGGCGTTTGCCGGTCGGTTTTCATTCCAGGTGTTGCGCGAAACCTGCCAGACGACCACCAAGATCACCGCGATGATGATGTTCATCCTTATCTGCGCACAGGTGTTTGCTCTGGCGTTCCGCGGGCTGCACGGCGAAGACCTGATCAACGACCTGTTTGAATTCCTGCCGGGCGGGGTCAATGCCGACATCTGGTTCCTGATTGCACTGATCTTTTTCCTCGGTTTTTTTATCGAATGGATCGAGATCAGCTATATCGCGGTGCCGCTGTTTCTGCCGGTGTTTGCGGCGCAGAACGTTGATCTGGTATGGCTGGGCATGTTGATCTGCGTGACGCTGCAGACGTCTTTCCTGACGCCGCCATTCGGCTGGGCGCTGTTTTTCCTGCGCGGTGTAGCGCCGCCGGAGGTGACTACCCGGCATATGTACATGGGCGTCATTCCGTTTGTGGCGATGCAGATGCTGGCGGTGCTGCTGGTATTCCTGTTCCCGCAACTGGCGCTTTGGTTGCCCAAGGTCATCGGCTGGTAGTTACCGATTGCCGATAAAAAGCCCCGCGACTGCGGGGCTTTTTTATTTCTGTTCTTTGAGCATGCGTTCGATGGCAGCAGCGCCCTCATCGCCGCTGCCGGCGGATTCGGCGGGAGGTTCGGCAACGGATTTCGTCGCATCTTCCGGTCGCAGCTGGATTTCGATTTTTGCCGGATCGATGGCGACCGGTTTATCGACGAAACCGGTGACCAGCCCCGGCCAGAAAATCAGGATGGCCACCAGCAGCAATTGCATGAACACCCAGGGCACGGCACCCCAGTAGATGTCGGAACTTTTGACCTCTTTGGGGGCCACGCCACGCAGGTAAAACAGGGCAAAACCGAAGGGCGGATGCATGAAGGAGGTCTGCATATTGGCGCCCAGCAGAACGCCGAACCAGATCAGGTCGATACCCAGTTTGGCGGCAACCGGCGCCAGCAAGGGGATCACGATGAAAGCGATCTCGAAAAAATCGAGAAAAAAGGCGAGCACAAAAATGAACAGGTTGACCGCGATCAGGAAGCCGGTGACACCGCCGGGCAGTGACATCAGGTGATGTTCAATCCACAAGTCGCCATCCATGCCGCGGAACACCAGGCCGAACACGGTGGAGCCGATCAGGATGAAGATCACCATCGCAGTGATGCGCATTGTCGAGTTCATGCCTTGCCACAGCAGGTCCCAGGTCAGCCGGCGGTGCAGCGCTGCGAGGCCGATGGCGCCGACAGCACCCATCGCGCCGCCTTCGGTCGGCGTGGCGACGCCCATCAGGATGGTGCCGAGCACCAGGAACATCAGCACCAGCGATGGCACCATGCCGCGCAGGACGCGACTTACCAGTGGCCAGCCTTGCAGAGTACGTGCGGACGCAGGCAGCGGTGGCATCGCATCGGGACGTAATCTCGAGACCACAAACACGAACAGGCAGAACAGCAGCACCTGCATGATGGAGGGGCCGATGGCGCCGGCATACATGTCGCCCACCGAGCGGCCGAGCTGGTCCGCCAGCACGATCAGCACGAGGGAGGGCGGGATCAGCTGGGTGATGGTGCCGGACGCGGCAATCACCCCGGTCGCCATGCGCATGTTATAGCCGTAGCGGATCATGACGGGCAGCGAGATCAGGCCCATGGCAATCACCGAGGCCGCGACCGTTCCTGTAATTGCGCCGAGCAGTGCGCCGACAAAAATCACTGCGTATGCCAGCCCCCCCCTTACCGGACCGAACAGTTGCCCGGTGCCTTCAAGCAAATCTTCGGCGAGGCCGCAGCGTTCCAGCACCGCGCCCATGAAGGTGAAGAACGGGATCGACAAAAGCAGATCGTTGGCGAGGATGCCGAAAACCCGTTCCGGCAGCGCCTGCATCAGCGCCCACTGGAAGTAGCCGAGTTCGATCCCGATTATTCCGAACAGCAGTCCGACGGCTCCCAGTGAAAATGCCACCGGATAACCGATCAGCATGAATGCGATCAGGCCGCTGAACATCAACGGAGCCATCAGTTCGCGGTCAATCACTGCAGGGGTCTTTCGTAGTGGACATCAATGCCGGTATATCCGGCAAGGGCTGCTGCACGCTTGATGATTTCAGAAATACCTTGAAGGATCAGCAGCAGGAAACCGAGCGGCACGAGCAGCTTGACTGGCCAGCGCAATAGGCCGCCCGCGTTGCTGGAAACTTCACTGATGGAGTAGGCATTCATGAACATCGGCCAGGACAGCCATCCGATTATTACCGCCATCGGCAGCAGAAAAAGCAGGCCGCCGAGAAGATCAATCCAGAGGCGCATCCTGTCGTTGTAGTGGCTGTAGAGGACATCAACACGTACGTGTTGATTGGTCTTGAGTGTGTTTGCAGCGCCGAGCATGACGATGCCGCCGAACAGATACCACTGGATCTCTAGCCAGGCGTTGGAGCTGATGTTGAAACCATAGCGCAACATGGCATTGCCGGCGCTGATCACGCAGGCGATGAGCACCAGCCAGCAGGCGATGCGGCCGGTTTTTTCGTTCAATGCGTCAATCAGGGCGGAAATGCGGAGTAATGCGTTCATGGTGCTGAAGGCCGATGTGACGGAGGCTGACTATGGGCGGGGACAGTCTATCAAGGTTCGGGGCCGTGGTGATGCTCTGCGGTAGACTTCTGGTATGTACCTTGCATGTATTCATGCGGTAAATATTCCATATTTAAATGCGGGAGAATCTGATGATCAATACGCTGCGTGGTACCCGGGGCATGGCCGTGGCTCCGCACGCTCTTGCCTCACAATCAGCACTGGCGGTGCTCCGCGAAGGCGGCAATGCCATTGAGGCGATGATTGCGGCGGCGGCGACGATCGCTGTTGTTTATCCGCATATGAATTCCATCGGCGGCGACAGCTTTTGGCTGATGCACGTGCCGGGGGAGGCGCCTGGCGCCATTGATGCCTGCGGGGCGGCTGCAGGGATGGCTTCCCGCGACTGGTATGCCGCGCAGGGGCACCGCAGCAGTATTCCGCATCGCGGTGGTGTGGCCGCCAACACCGTGGCCGGTACGATTTCAGGGTGGGGCGCGGCGCATGAGTTATCGCGCAAGGTCTTGGGCGGCCGCTTGCCCCTGACGCGTCTGCTGGAGGATGCGATTCATTACGCCAGGAACGGGATTCCGGTTACCTTGAGCCAGTCCTCCCTGACAGCGGCCAAGCTCGACGAGCTGCGGATGCAACCGGGATTTGCCGAAACTTTCCTGATTGATGGCGCAGCCCCTGCGGCCGGCAGCCGTTTTTACCAGCGCCGGCTCGCAGACACACTGGAGCGGATTGCGCGGGCCGGTACGTCGGATTTTTATCGCGGCGAACTCGCGCAATCACTGGCCGAAGATCTGGCGCGTATCGGCAGCCCGGTAGCCGCACGCGATCTGGCTGCGCACCAGGCGCAGCTGGTGGACCCGCTGACATTACAGCACTCAGCAGGTAGCGTGCACAACATGACGCCGCCGACACAGGGGGTGATTTCACTGTTGATCGTCGGCATTCTTGATGCGCTGGATATTGCCGCGGTTCCTCAGGGCAGCGCTGACCATGTGCATCTTTGCGTCGAAGCGACCAAGCAGGCTTTCCGCGTACGTGATCGATATGTCACGGATCCGCGCTATATGAAAGTCGCAGCGCAGGATCTGCTGAAGGCAGAAAATGTACGTGCACTGGCGCGGTGCATTGACCGTCGTCGTGCCGAACCCTGGGGCGGGAAGACGCAGGCCGGTGACACCATCTGGATGGGGGTGATCGATGGAGCGGGACGTGCGGTGTCGTTCATCCAGAGCATCTATCACGAGTTCGGCTCCGGCATCGTGTTGCCGGGCACTGGCGTCAACTGGCAGAACCGGGGTTGCAGTTTTTCATTGGATGCCGCGGCGCTTAATGCGCTGGAGCCGGGGCGCAAACCTTTTCACACGCTTAATCCCGCCATGGCCCAGTTATCCGACGGGCGCGCGGTGGTTTACGGCACGATGGGCGGAGACGGTCAGCCGCAAACCCAGTGCGCGATATTCACCCGTGCCATCGCGCACGGCATGTCGCCGCAGGCTGCAGTGAGCGCGCCGCGATGGCTGCTCGGCCGTACCTGGGGCAAGCCCAGCGAGTCGCTGAAACTGGAATCACGATTCGACACCGGCGTGGTGCGCGAACTGAGCGAACGAGGCCACGATGTTGAAATCATCGGTGCGTACGACGAAACCGTCGGTCATGCCGGGATGATCATCCGGCATGCCGATGGTGTGCTTGAGGGCGGAGCGGATCCGCGCAGCGACGGTGCTGTCGCTGCTTACTGAGCGCCTGGACTAGATCGCTTCGGCGATTGCTTTGCCGAGATCCGCAGTGCTGGCCTTGCCGCCGAGGTCGGGCGTTTTCGGACCTTCCAGCAGCACGGATTCAATGGCTTTGACAACGGCCGCACCGGCCTCTTCGCAGCCCAGGTGATCCAGCATCATCGCGCCGGCCCAGATCATGCCGACCGGGTTGGCGATTTTTTTGCCATAGATGTCCGGCGCGGAACCGTGCACCGGCTCAAACAACGACGGAAATTTTTTCTCCGGATTCATGTTCGCCGACGGCGCAATCCCGATGGTGCCGGTGGCTGCAGGGCCGAGATCCGAAAGAATGTCGCCGAACAGATTGGAGGCGACAACGACGTCAAACCAGTCCGGGTGCATGACGAAATGCGCGGACAGGATGTCGATGTGATACTGATCGGTTTTGACGTCGGGATATTTCGCCGCCATTTCCTTGACGCGTTCATCCCAGTACGGCATTGAGATCGAGATGCCGTTGGATTTGGTTGCCGAGGTCAGGTGTTTTTTCGGGCGTTTTTTTGCCAGTTCATAGGCGAATTTGAGAATGCGGTCGACGCCTTGGCGAGAGAAGATCGCCTGCTGGGTGACGAATTCGCGATCGGTGCCGCCGAACATGCGGCCGCCCACCGATGAATATTCCCCCTCGCTGTTTTCGCGTACCACCCAGAAATCGATGTCGCCGACTTTACGGTTGGCGAGCGGGCATTTCATGCCCGGCATCAGCCGCACCGGGCGCAGATTCACGTACTGGTCGTAGCCGCGGCGGAACGGGATCAGCAGCCCCCACAGCGAGATGTGGTCAGGCACGGTTTCCGGCCAGCCGGCAGCGCCGAAATACACGGCATCGTGTTTTTCGAGCATCTTCAGGCTGTCATCCGGCATCATCTTGCCGTGCTTGACGTAGTAATCGCAGCTCCAGTCGAATTCATCAAACTGGAATCGGATGTCGAACTTGCGGCCGACGGCTTCCAGCACGCGCAGGCCTTCCGGCATTACTTCCTTGCCGATGCCGTCACCGGGAATTGCAGCGATACGGAATGTTTTCATGGGGTGACTTCCTCCGGTTGGATAAGGCGCCGGGGTTGGCTCCGGTCGCCACAAAAACAAAGGGCAGCCCGCCGGGCTGCCCTAATTTATTTGCTACGCAAAAAGCATCAGGCTGCGGCTTCTTTGGCCTTGGCCGGCGTGCGTTTGCCGTATTTCTGGTTGAATTTCTCGACGCGACCGGCGGTGTCGAGGATCTTCTGCTTGCCGGTGTAGAAAGGATGGCAGGCCGAGCAAACCTCGACATGGAGGTCTTTGGCCATGGTCGAGCGAGTCTGCCATTTGTTTCCGCAGCTGCAAGCTACTGAAATTTCAATGTATTCCGGGTGTACGTCGGCTTTCATGGCGGTATCCTGAGCGTGGTGCCCGCAATAAGGCGGGAAACCGGTAATTATCACGGAATTCGGCTATCGAAGCAAGGGGCGCTGTCCCGGTCGCCAGTTTTCGAGCAAACCACAGCAATCGGGCAGTTCCTGCCTGGCCTGCTCGGGGGCAACTGTCTCAAAGCGGGAATGGCCGGCTATGACCTGAAGGCGAATGAAATAGGCCTCTCCGGGGCGGGTTTCGAGCGCCAGCACCCCGTTGTCGACCCCAAAACCGGCCAGATTTTGCCTTCCCGGGTCTAGGTCAACTTTGAAAAAGGTCAGCGGCAGGGTGGCGCCAATCAGTCTGCCGTTGATCCAGAGCAAGGAGTCGTCACTGCGATGGTTTCCATCCGTCCGGTAGACATAAAGCGTGCTGCTACCGGGCTGGGTGAGGAATTGTTTGGCTTCCCGATCCCGTTCGGGTGACGCTTCCGGGGTGGACGCGCAGGCTGCGAGCAGTAACGGCACGATGGCCGCCACTGTTCGCAGTCTGCAATTCATTAGCGGATGTATTCGGTATTCAGAGTGCCGAGGAGCGCGGTGGACCGTCCGTATTTCTCGTCGACAAGATCAAAATTCGAAATGGAGAGCGAGTCGTATCCCCAGGTGGTCTGATTAACGTAATAAATTTTTCCCGCGTCGGTCTGAAGCTCAATACTTCCGCTGTCGCCCGCCATGCCGGCAATCTGATGGCGGCCTGAAGGCACAACCAGACGCATGAAGGTCGCGCGGTAGGTGGTGCCGATGGGCTGCTCGTCGATACGGATCGGGGCGGGAAAATTTCTGTCATGGATGTGCCGTACCACATAAATGACGGCGCGATCTGGGACGGTTTCAAAGCGCTTGGCAGCAGCGTCTCCGGCAGGCGGCGGGAGTTGAGCGCAACCGGCCAGCAGGATCAGCGGAATCAGTAGTAATCGGTTCATATCTGGCTCCTTCACAATAAAAAGTGACCTCCCCGGAACGGATGATTTTAATCCCGTGCCCGGAGGAGCGGACTGCAACGATGCAGTATCAGGTAAACAGGCGCCGGGGGGTAGTCATTCCCCTGGTCGGGGCGGTGCCGATAAAACAGGCGGGTGCCGGAAAGGCTGCCGTAGAAGCAAAACACCCGGCGCAGGGCCGGGTGTCGTGGAGCAGATGCCGAATTTTGCCGAAGGACTGTTAGCCGCGCCGCATCGAATCGAAGAAGTCTGCGTTGTTTTTGGTTGCGCGGACCTTGTCGAGCAGGAACTCGGTCGCTTCCAGTTCGTCCATCGGATAGAGCAGCTTGCGCAGCACCCAGATTTTCTGCAGCACATCTTTCGGCACCAGCAACTCTTCGCGCCGGGTGCCGGAGCGGTTGACGTTGATGGCCGGGAAGATGCGTTTCTCGTACATGCGCCGGTCAAGATGGATTTCCATATTGCCGGTGCCTTTGAATTCCTCGTAGATCACATCGTCCATGCGCGAACCGGTATCGATCAGCGCGGTGGCGAGGATGGTCAGGCTGCCGCCTTCTTCGACGTTACGTGCGGCACCGAAGAAGCGTTTCGGGCGTTGCAGCGCGTTGGCATCAACACCGCCGGTCAACACCTTGCCGGAGGCCGGTACCACAGTGTTGTAGGCGCGGGCGAGGCGGGTGATCGAGTCGAGCAGGATCACCACGTCTTTTTTGTGTTCAACCAGGCGCTTGGCTTTTTCGATCACCATTTCGGCGACCTGTACATGGCGGCTTGCAGGTTCGTCGAAGGTCGATGACAGAACTTCGCCTTTCACCGAACGTTGCATCTCCGTCACCTCTTCCGGCCGTTCGTCGATCAGCAGCACGATCAGCACGACTTCGGGATGGTTGGCGGTAATGGCGTGGGCAATGTGCTGCATCAGCACGGTTTTACCGGCTTTCGGCGGTGACACGATCAGGCCGCGCTGGCCTTTGCCGATGGGGGCAATGATGTCGATGATGCGGCCGGTGAAGTTTTCCTCGGCCTTGATGTCTCGTTCGAGCTTGAGATGTTCGGTCGGGTGATACGGCGTCAGATTCTCGAACAGAATCTTGTGCTTGGAATTTTCGGGCGAGTCGTCATTTACCTTGTCGACTTTCACCAGCGCGAAATAACGTTCGCCTTCCTTCGGCGTGCGGATTTCGCCTTCAATGGTGTCGCCGGTGTGCAGATTGAAGCGGCGGATCTGCGAGGGCGAGACATAAATGTCATCGGTGCCGGCCAGATACGAGGTATCCGGCGAACGGAGGAAGCCGAAACCGTCGGGCAGCACTTCGAGCGTGCCCCCGCCGAAAATGGATTCCCCTTTCTTCGCCTGGTTCTTGAGCAACGCGAAGATGAGTTCCTGCTTGCGCAGGCGGTTGGCGCCGTCGATCTCATTCTTGACGGCCATATCGACGAGTTCGCCGACGTGGAGATTTTTTAGATCGGATAAATGCATGGACTTCGAGCGCTGATCGCGGGAAACGGGGAAAGAAACAGGGAAATTTAAGGGGGGGAAGGCGGTGTTGCGTGAAACGGTGCCAACGCCTGAATTATCTTTTACTGCTTTTGGTATTGGGCCTGCCGGTTTGCGGCGGCCCTTTGGTCAGGCGTTGGCGAAGGTTATAGCGTTCAGATATGACTGTCAATAAACGCGGTCAGCTGGGATTTTGAGAGGGCGCCGACCTTGGTCGCCTCGACCGAACCGTTCTTGAACAGCATCAGCGTCGGAATGCCGCGAATACCGTACTTGGGCGGTGTCGCCTGGTTGTCGTCGATATTCAGTTTGGCCACTTTCAGGCGACCGGAGTATTCGCGGGCGACTTCGTCAAGGATCGGCGCGATCATCTTGCAGGGGCCGCACCACTCTGCCCAGTAGTCCACCAGGACCGGGGTTGCCGATTGCAGCACCTCGGGGTCAAAAGAATCATCGGTTACGTGATGAATATGCTCACTCATGTTGAGTTCTGCCTTGTCGGGTATGGAAAAAATTGCTGCGGGGCCGCAGCGAGGAATGGAAAAGCCATGCTATCCAAAAACCCCGCACTTGGGAAGCCGCGCACCGCTTTGGGGCGTGGCGTTTCCTGAAATCCGGCATCTGCTAAAATGGGGCTTCCCGCAGCCATTTCAACCCTGGTTTTTCAGGAATTTCCATGACTTACGTTGTTACCGAGTCCTGCATCAAGTGCAAATACTCCGATTGCGTCGATGTTTGCCCAGTGGATTGTTTCCGCGAAGGGCCGAACATGCTGGTGATCGATCCTGACGAATGCATCGACTGCACGCTTTGTGTGGCGGAATGTCCGGTTGAGGCTATTTTTGCGGAGGATGACGTGCCGGACGATCAGCGCGAATTCACAGCGCTGAATGCCGAACTGGCCAAGGTCTGGAAACCGATCATCGAGAAAAAAGATGCCCCTGCCGATGCCGACGAGTGGGCGAAGGTCAAAGCGAAAAAGCATTTGATCGAGAAGTAAGAGCGCACACAGCGCCGTTGCGGCGGCAGGTTTATCATCCCTGCCCATGGCTGCCGCCGCTGCTTTCACCACGATTTCCCGCGATGAGGTTTTTGACCGGCTGATACAAAAGCCGGCAGGGACTCATTGCGTCGTCACGCCCAACCAGCGCCTGTCGCTGGTGTTGCAGCGCGAATTCGGCGAACGCCAGATGGCAGAGGGCCGCGTTCTCTGGGAGTCCGCGGACATTCTGTCCTGGTCCGGATTTCTCGAACGTGCCGGCGAGGATGCGCGGTATGCCGACATTGCTCCGTTGCCGCTGCTGTTGTCACAGGCGCAGTCACACGCCCTTTGGGAACACCTGCTGCGAGCCTCACCTTCCGGCGAAGCGCTGCTTGCCGTTGCCGATGCGGCGCGTCTGGCGCATGAAGCCTGGCAACTGACCCGCGCCTGGCGGCTGGAGCCGCAGCTGCGCGGGGCTGCCCAGAACGAAGACAGCAAGGCTTTTCAGGACTGGGCCCCGCGATATGAACGGGTCCTGCAACGCAACGGGCTGATGGATGCGGTGGAGCTGGCAGATCGTGTGCTGCCGCTGATGACGGATGGCTCTATCCGCAGACCGCAGACGCTGGTGGCCTACGGCTTCGACAGTTTTACACCGCAGCAATCTGAATTTCTTGGCCGCTTGCAGCAGACCGGGAGCCAAGTATTTGTCGCCGACCCGGCGGCGCATGACGGCCGTGTGGTTCGCCAACCCTGTTTGGATGCAGAGCAGGAAATCCGTCTTGCAGCGGCCTGGGCGCGCAGCCGGCTGGAGGCTGGACATCAGCGTATCGGCGTCGTGGTGCCGGATCTTGCTGCGCGTCGTGCCGCTGTCGTTCGTCTGTTCAGCGCGACCATGGCTCCGGATTACGCATTGCCCGGCGTACCGCCGCACGTATTGCCCTTCAATCTTTCGCTGGGCGTGTCTTTGACGGACTACCCGCTGGTCAGCACCGCCATGCTGCTGCTGGAACTTGCCGGACGCGAGACCGAGTACGAGCGTGCCAGCCGCGTGCTGCGCTCGCCGTTTATTGCCGGTGCTGAAACAGAGCGCACCGCACGAGCGCGGCTCGATATCGAACTGCGCAACCGTGTTGAGCCGGCGATATCGCTGGAACGCCTGCAGCATCTGGTTGTTAGGCATGGTGCGGATTGTCCGCAACTGGCGCGGCATCTGACGGCATTGGCCGAGTTCCGCAAAAACCGGTTGTTCGGCACGCAGGCGCCATCGATGTGGGCGCGTGCCATTTCGGAAGCGCTGGCCGCGGCCGGATTTCCCGGCGAACGTGCGCTGGATTCAGCGGAATACCAGACGCTGAAACGCTGGCATGACGTAATTACCGGATTTGCCGCGCTGGATCGCGTTGTACCGAGCATGGCCTATGCAGAAGCGCTGTCGCGACTGCGGCGGATCGCGTCGGACTCGCCGTTTCAGCCCGAATCTCCCGATGTACCGATCCAGATTCTCGGCGTGCTTGAAACTTCAGGGCTGACTTTTGACAGTCTTTGGGTGATGGGGCTTGATGACGAGCACTGGCCGCCTCCGCAGCGTCCCAATCCTTTCCTGCCGCTCGCGGTGCAGCGCGCTGCAGGATTGCCACAGTCATCGCCGGCCGATGCGCTGGAAACGGCGCACGGCATCACCGCACGTTGGTGTGTTTCTGCGAACGAGGTGGTGTTAAGCCATGCGCAGCAGGAAGACGATCGCGACCTGCGGCCCAGCGCGTTGATTTCTGCGGTAGAGCCTGGTCAGCTTGATGTTCCGGCGTATGCCGATTTTCGCGCAGGCATTCATGCGCTGCGCAATATGGAGCGTTTGCAGGATGAAAAGGCGCCGCCGCTTGCCGATGGCCATGTCGCCGGCGGCGGTACCGGGTTGCTCAAGGATCAGGCGGCATGTCCTTTCCGTGCACTGGCCCGGCACCGTCTGCAGGCTGAAACGCCGGAAGTGCCGCATGCCGGGCTGGATGCGTTGGAGCGCGGCACGCTGGTGCACAACGTGCTGGCGAAAGTTTGGGAGCAGTTGCGCAGCAGCAGTGCGCTGCAGGCATTGAGTGCCGATGCGCTGAATGTTCTGCTTGATGCTGCAGCTGATGCGGCAATGGAGCGCATCCGGCGTGAGCGACCGACCGCATTGTCGGGTCGATTTGCTGATATCGAAAAGCGGCGCCTGATGAATCTGGCGCGTGTCTGGCTGGACGAAGACCGCAAGCGCAGTGCATTTACCGTGCTGGCGGTCGAGGACAAACGCGGCATGGCCATCGGTGGGCTACAGCTCAATGCGCGGCTTGACCGTGTTGATGAAACCCCAGACGGGCGCCGCATCATCATCGACTATAAAACCGGCAAGGCCAATGCCGGAGACATGCTCGGCGAACGTCCCGAGGAGCCGCAGTTGCCGCTATATCTGCTGACTGCAGAACCGGACGCTGCCGCCGTGGCTTTTGCGCAGGTGCGTACCGGCAAGATGGTCTATGCCGGACTGGCGCGCGACGGTGACCTGTTGCCCGGCATCAAAGCGCACGCCGACTCCAAACACAATGAACAGTATCCGGCGTGGACTGATCTGGTTGCGGCCTGGGGCGAGGATCTGCAGCGCATCGCCTTGCAGTTTGCCGAAGGTATTTCCGCAGTGGATCCCAAGCGGTATCCGCAGAGTTGCCAGTTCTGTGACCAGCAGCCGTTCTGCCGCATCCGGGAACGACTTGGAGAACCGGTGACCGAAGGGGAGGGCGGCGAATGACGGTAGCCATTCCCGATCTCGCGCAACGTCGCGAAGCGCTGGACCCGCGACGCTCCTTCATCGTGCAGGCGCCCGCCGGTTCGGGTAAAACCGAGTTGCTGATTCAGCGTTATCTGCTGCTGCTTGCGCGCGTGAACAATGCGGAAGAAATCATTGCGGTGACTTTCACCAAAAAAGCCGCGGGCGAAATGCGCGAGCGCGTGTTGCAGGCACTTGCCGATGCGCAGTCGGAAAAAGCGCCGGGATCCGAACATGAAAAGCTGACCCTGCAACTGGCCGCCGCCGCGCTGAAGCGTGATCGCGAGGCCGGCTGGCAGCTCGTCGACAATCCCGCCCAGCTGCGTATCCAGACCATTGATTCCCTGTGCGCCGGCCTGACGCGGCAGATGCCTGTGCTGTCGCGTTTCGGCGCGCAGCCTGACAGTGTTGAAGACGCCGAGGTGCTTTATCGTCAGGCCGCGCAGGCGACGATTGCGCTGGTCAATGAAAACGCTGACGTTGCGACCGACGTTGAAACGGTACTGGCGCATCTCGACAATGATGTCGCGCGGACCGAGGATCTGCTGGTCGACATGCTGGCGCGACGCGACCAGTGGTTGCGTCATGTCCATGGTCGCGAACGGGATGAACTCGAAGCGGCTTTGCAGCATGCGCGTGATCAGGCTCTAAAGCGTTTGCGCAAGACGATTCCGCATGAAGTCGCAGCCGAATGGTCGGCACTGGCCGACTTCGCCTTCGGCAATCTGGGGTTGGGGCACTTTTCCGATGAGATTGCAGGCTGGACGACGCTGGCCGGCGTATTCCTGACTGCAGACGGATCGTGGCGCAAGCGCCTGACCAAAAACGAAGGGTTTCCCGCGGGCAAGGAGGCGCAGCCTTGGAAGGAGCGCGCGCTGGCTTTGTTCGCGGTGCTGGAGGATGCATCGGATCTGCGCATGGCGCTGGCGGACATGCGGTTGCTTCCGCCGGCGCAATACAGTGACAGTCAGTGGCAGGTGCTCGGCGCCATCCTGCGCCTTTTACCGCAGGCGGTCGCGCAGCTGAAACTGGTGTTCCAGTCTCGCCGGCAAGTTGACTTCACCGAAGTAGCGCAGAGTGCGCTGCTGGCGCTGGGTAGTGAAGATGCACCGACCGATCTGACGTTAGCGCTGGATTACCGCATTCATCATCTGCTGATTGACGAATTCCAGGATACTTCCATCAGCCAGTACGAACTGGTGGCGCGCTTGACCGCGGGCTGGCTGCCGGATGACGGACGCACCGTATTTGCTGTCGGTGACCCGATGCAGTCGATCTACCGTTTCCGCGAAGCGGAGGTTGGTCTGTTCCTGCGCGCACGTGCCGAAGGCATAGCAGGTGTTGAACTGCATCCGATTGCGCTGTCATCGAATTTCAGGTCGCAGTCGGGCATCGTTGACTGGGTCAATGCCGCGTTTGCACGCGTTTTGCCGGCGACAGAAAACATGGTTTCCGGTGCGGTGCCGTACACCGCGTCAGTGCCGACCCGCACCGCATTGCCCGGCACTGCTGTTCATGTGCATCCCCTGTTCGATGACGACGGCTCTGCGGAAGCAAAGCAGGTTGCGGAAATTGTGCTGTCCGCACGCGCCGCGGATCCGGCGGCGAAGGTGGCGATACTGACGCGCACCCGCGGGCATCTGCGCGCGATTGTTCCGGCACTGAAGGCGGCGAAACTGCGCTTCCGCGCCATCGACATCGAGCCGCTGGGTCAGCGTCCGGTGGTCCAGGATCTGCTGGCGCTGACCCGTGCACTGGCGCATCCGGGCGACCGGCTGGCCTGGCTCGCGGTGCTGCGCGCGCCGTGGTGCGGTCTGACACTGGCCGATCTTCATGCACTGGCTGCAGATCATTTAGTCACCACGTTGTGGGATGCGCTGCATGATGCGTCGCGCCTTGTGCAACTCTCAGCCGACGGCCGCGCGCGCGCCGAACGCCTGTCGGCTGCGCTGGCACCGACTATGCTTCAGCGCCGGCGCGCACCGCTGCGCGAGCAGGTGGCTGGCGCGTGGTTCGCGCTCGGCGGACCGGCCTGCGTCGAATACGAAACCGATCTTGAAGACGCGGAGGTGTTTTTCCGTTATCTCGACCGGCATGAAGAAGCCGGCGAACTGCCTGACCGCGCCGCATTTGAAGAAGGTCTCGGCGAACTTTACGCGCTGGCCGACGTCGAGGCCGACGACACGCTGCAGATCATGACCATCCATAAGGCCAAAGGTCTGGAATTCGATGTCGTGATTGTGCCCGGCCTGGCGCGGACTCCGCGCAGCGATGAGAAAAAACTGTTTCTGTGGACAGAACAACCGGACATTCACGGTGCAACGGAACTGCTGCTCGCGCCGATCAATGCTGCGGGTGACGATGGTGACGCGATTTACCAGTGGATCGCACGTTTCCATGCCGAGAAGCAGGCGCTCGAAGACGGGCGGCTGCTGTATGTGGCCGCTACCCGCGCCAAAAGGCAACTGCACTTGCTGGGCAGCGTCGGCTTATCATCTGACGAGGACGGGCTGCGCATCAAGGCGCCATCGGCGCGGTCGCTGCTTGGTAAGCTGTGGCCGGTGGTGTCGTCGCAGTACGAGGCCGCGTTGCCGGCTATCGACGTGCCGATGCAGGATGCCGGTGCGCAGCCATTGGTGATTGATCAACAACTGCGCCGGTTGCAGTCCGGCTGGCAATTGCCCGAGCCCCCGCCGGCAGCCTCGTGGACGCCGCCGCCGGAACCCGCGCGTGCGCAGGATGATCTCGAATTCTCATGGGTCGGTGAAACGGCGCGTCTTGTCGGCAGCGTTGTCCACCGCTGGCTGCAGCGCATTGCTGACGAGGGCGGCGCCGGTTGGGATGCTGCGCGCATCCATGCGCTGGGGCCGGCGATCCGGTTGGCGCTGGCGGCGCAGGGTGTCGGTGAACCGGAAATTCCCGAGGCGGCTGCGCGTGCGCAGCAGGCGTTGATCCGTTGTGTCAGCGATGAGCGCGGCCGCTGGCTGGTGGGTGAGCATGCGCAGGGACGCTCGGAGCTGCGGCTCACCGGTCTCGTTGACGGCCAGCGCATCAATGTCGTGATCGACCGCACTTTTGTGGATGAGCAGGGTGTGCGCTGGATCATTGATTACAAGACCAGCACCCACGAAGGCGGCGACGTTGACGCCTTTCTCGACAACGAGCAACTGCGTTATCGCGGACAGCTCGAGCGTTATGCACGGCTGCTGCAGGCCGGCGGCGCCCCGCAAGGGGACTTGCTGAGCAGCGGACAGTCCATTCGGCTGGGTCTTTATTTCCCCTTGCTCGGCGGCTGGCGCGAATGGCCTTGCGAAACATGCTGATCGGTGTCGCGGTTGCGGCAGCAGGCGATACCCATTAGCATCAAACCCCCTCGCAGTCCGGCAGTCAAAAAAGCAGTTACAAACCAATGTAATCCGAGGAATACACCATGATCAATCGTTCAATCCTGTCCGGCGGTATTGCCGTGCTTGCAGCTGTCGCGCTGCAATGGACCCCCGGCCAGGCGATGGCCCAGGGCAAATATCCTGAACGCACGCTGCGGCTGGTGGTGCCCTTCGCTCCTGGCGGTGTCAATGACATCATCGGCCGGCGATGGGCGCAGGACCTGTCTCGCCTCATCGGCCAGAGCATCATCGTTGAAAACCGCGCCGGCGCATCCGGCGGCATCGGGTCGCAGGAGGTGGCGCGCGCCAAGCCCGACGGTTACACCCTGCTGATCGCCAATACCACGACGCACGTGTTGAGCCCGCTCGGCAATCCGAAGCTTGGCTATGATCCGCTGAGGGATTTCACGCCGCTGGGCATCATCACGCTGGTGCCGACTGGCGTTGCGGTGCATCCGTCGCTGCCGCCGAAGTCGCTGAAGGAACTCGCGGCCTTTGCGAAAAAGAATCCCGGCAAGCTGTCTTTCGGTTCGGCGGGCACCGGCAGCATTACCCATCTGACCGGCGAACTGTTCAAGAAACTGAATGGCGACCTCAATATCGTGCACGTGCCGTATAAAGGTGCGGGTCCGGGGTTGACCGATCTCGTCGCCGGACACATTCCGATGTATACACCGACGATCAGTTCGGCGCCGCTGGAGTATCACAAGCAGGGTCGCATCCGCATGCTCGCGATTTGTTCCGAAGAACGGTTGAAGGCGGTGCCCGACGTACCCACCGCGATCCAGGCCGGCATGCCGGAACTGGTGGTGCAGGCCTTCAACGCGATTTTCCTGCCGCCGAACACGCCGAAGCCGATTGTCGATACGCTCGCACAAGCCAACCAGAAAGTGCTGGCTTCGGCGGACATGCAGGAGTTCCTGCGCAAAGCAGGGGCTGAAGCGGTGACGACCTCATCGCCGGAACGCGCAACGCAGTTCCTGCAGAAGGAGCTGAAACGCTGGGCACCGATTGTGCGTGAGACCGGTATCGAATAAACCGGTTTGCTTATAATCTATAACCTATTGTTTTTAATGGAAAAATTATGAAATCCTGCTGGATCGTCACCAAGGATCACAAAAACGTTCTCGAATTCCGTGATGTGCCGGTACCGCAGCCCAAGGCCGGCGAGCTGGTCATCAAGGTGCATGCTTCCGCGCTGAACCGCGGCGAACTGTTTGTCGGCGGCGTGGTGCATGGCGGCCCCGAAAAACTCGGCGGTGGTGAAGCCTCCGGCATCGTGCACGCGATCGGTGAAGGCGTGACCGGCGTTAAGGTCGGCGATGCGGTGTTCGGCCGTGTGCGCGGCGGTTTTGCCGAATACGCGGTGATGGACATCGCGCAGATGATGCCCAAGCCTGCGCATCTGTCATGGGAAGAAGCTGCGGCGATCCCGATCAGTTTTATCACCGCATGGGAAATGATCTACCAGTTCGGCAAGCTGCAGAAGGGCGAGACCGTGCTGATCATGGGCGTGTCCTCAGGGGCGGGTATGGCGAGCATCCAGTTGGCGAAACTGATCGGTGCCAAGTCGATCGGCACTTCGGGTTCGCAGGAGAAAATCGAC
>JBILYA010000192.1:0-4768 GCA_044378065.1 Burkholderiales bacterium
AACTCGTTCTCGGCATAGGACTGCACCGGATCGAGATGCTTGGGACGTTCGGAAAACGAGGTGTAGAGGGTATTGGAACCCGCTTCCGCCGCCGGATAGGGGTCATTCCAGGGAGATTCGCTGCAGCCCGCGGCAAGGATCAAAACAAACAGCGGCGCAAGTAGCGTTGTCAACAGCGGCCGTCGGTCACGAAGCGAAGTCATCGCGCAAAAGTGTAGCCGATATTGGCAGGCACAGCTTCTGGTTATAATCGGCCGGCTTCTGATCCATTCTGATCCGTTACGCTAAGGGAACACCATGGCTTTTCTGCAAGACAAGAAGATCCTGATCACCGGCCTGCTGTCCAACCGTTCGATCGCCTACGGCATCGCCAAGGCGGCCCGCCGCGAAGGCGCTCAGCTGGCATTTACCTACCAGGGCGAGGATATTCGCGAACGGGTGCAGAAACTCGCCGCCGATTTCGGCAGCGCTCCGGTATTGCCCTGCGACGTCACCCAGGACGAGCAGATCGATGCGCTGTTCACGTCGCTGAAGTCGGAATGGGGTCACCTCGACGGCGTGGTTCATTCGATCGCCTTTGCCCCGCGCGAAGCGCTGAAAGGCGAATTCCTCGACGGCCTGACCCGCGACGCCTTCAAGATGGCCCACGACATCAGCAGCTACAGCTTTGCTGCACTGGCCAAGGGCGCGATGCCGCTGATGGCCGGACGCCAGGGCGCCCTGCTCACGCTGAGCTACCTTGGCGCCATCCGCACCGTGCCGCATTACAACGTCATGGGCCTGGCCAAGGCCAGCCTCGAAGCCTGCGTGCGTTATCTGGCGACCAACCTCGGACCGCAGGGCATCCGCGTCAACGGCATCTCCGCCGGCCCGATCAAGACCCTCGCAGCAGCCGGCATCGGTGATTTCGGCAAGATCCTGAAATATGTCGAGGAAAACGCACCGATGCGGCGCAATGTCACCATCGACGAAGTCGGCAATGTCGCCGCCTTCCTGCTGTCCGATCTGGCCACCGGCGTCACCGGCGAGATCACCTATGTCGACAACGGTTTCAACACCACTGTCGGCGGCATGGGGGCGGGAGCCTGAACGGCATTCTGATGACGCAATAAAAAAGGGCGGCCGAGGCCGCCCTTTTTTATGTCGGTAACGCGGATCAGGATTTTTTCTCGATCTGATCCTTGCGGATTTTCACATCTGATTTCTGCTTCAGGCTGGCGAGGTAAGCCGCCAGCTCCGCCTGCCCCGCCACCTGCCGCAGGGTCTGGGCAATGGCGTTCTGCTTGTCCTTGGCACCTTCACCGGCATCCTGGACCTTGCTGATGCGCACCAGCATGTAAGAACCGCCGGCAACTTCAACACCGGCATAGGCCGGAACCTTGCTGACGTCGGTTTTGAAGGCCTGACGCAGGGCTTCCACCGGAACGCCCTTGGGATCACCGCGACTGGCCAGCAGCGGTGCGCTCCAGGTCACCTGAGCGTCCTTGCCCAGATCCTTGCCTTCCCGCAGGGCCGTGAGGCGTGCGCGGCCATCCTGCGCCGCCAGCTGCCCCGCCTGCTGCTGGGTCAGCTTCTTGGTCAGTGCTGCGCTGATCTGGTCAAAGGGCTGGATTACCGAAGGTTTGTGTTCGATCACCCGTGCCGCCATCAACACGCCGGGCGCCAGTTCGATGGCTTCGCTGTTGCGCTTGTTGTTCAGCACATCTTCCGAAAAAACGGCATTCAGCAGTTTCGGATTGGCGAGCAGCGGGCTGTCGCCGCCATTGCGCGAAATCCAGCCGCTTTTCTGCGGCACGGCCTTGATCAGATCGGCGGCCGGCTTGAGGCTGTCCGACTGCTCAAACAGCGTGGTGCTGAAACTCTCCGACATTTCGGCGAATTTGCGACCGGCCTGCTGCTTTTTCAGGTCGGCCTCGATTTCGGGACGCGCTTCCTCGAAGGACTTGGCCTTGCCGCCGCGCACATTGGTGAGACGGATGATGTGATAACCGAACTCGGTTTCCACCGGCTGAGAAATGTCGCCCGGCTTCATCGAGAACACCGCATCGTCAAATGCCTTGACCATCGAACCGCGCTCGAAGAAGCCCAGGTCGCCGCCATTGGCCGCCGACCCCGGATCCTGCGAATTCTGTTTGGCCAGCGCCGCAAAATCCTTGGGATTCTTTTTCACCTGGGCATAGATTTCATCCGCCTTGGCCTTGGCTTTTTTCTTGGCGTCGGCATTGCCTTCAGCTGTGATCAGGATATGGCTGGCCTGACGCGCTTCCTTGACCTCGAAACGCTTCATGTTGTCGTCGTAGGCCTTGCGCACGTCTGCAGCAGCAGGCTGGATCTGCGCCAGCAGCGCTTCGCCGCTGAGCAGGACGTATTCAATGCGCACCTGCTCGGGCACGCGGAACTCGTCCTGGTGGCTGTCGTAGTATTTTTTCGCGGCGTCGGCTTCCAGCTTGACCTGGGGCAGGAAGCGGTCTGCCGGCAGCGTGAAATAGCTGACTTCGCGCTGCTGCTCGGAAATGCGCAGCAGGTTGGCGGCTTCGGAGCGCGACACAAATGTCGATGCGACATAGGGATAAGCCGCATGCTCGCTGACCATGTCCTGGCGGATGCGCTGCTCGAACATCAGCGGCGTCATCGACTGCGCCTTCAACAGTTCTTCATAACGCGCATAGGAGAACTTGCCGTCGACCTTGAAGGCATCGACGCCGGAAACGATCTCCTGGATCTGGCGGTCGGTAATGACCAGCCCGGCCTTGGCGGCACGTTCGAACAAAAGGCGCTGCTGCACCAGGTTGTCGAGCACGGCAAAGCGCAGTTCATTGCTGTCGAGCATCGCCGGATCGACGCGGCCGCCCGCCATGCGCTGCAGGGCGTCCTGACGCTCGCGCAGGGACTGCGAGAATTCTTCCTGAGTGATGCGGTATTCACCAACAGACGCAACGCTGTTGCCGCCGCTGCCACCCTGAAAATAGGAATCAATTCCGAAAAAAGCGAACGGGAGCACGATCAGCGCAAGAATCAGCTGCATCAGGCGTTTGTTTTTATATACAAAATCGTACATGGCTCTCTCCAGGTTCCGCGACCGCTCTGCGGATAATAAAAAAGGCGAACCAGGTTCGCCTTTTTTTCTAATGTTGGCGGAGTGGACGGGACTCGAACCCGCGACCCCCGGCGTGACAGGCCGGTATTCTAACCAACTGAACTACCACTCCAGTTTGCTGCCGTATTTGGTATTGCTTGGTATTGCTTGGTATTGCTTGGTATTGCTTGGTATTGCTTGGTATTGCGGTGCTGCTGGTGGGTGCTGACGGGATCGAACCGCCGACATTCGCCTTGTAAGGGCGACGCTCTACCAGCTGAGCTAAGCACCCCCGCCTCTTTAGCCGCAATGCCCTGTGAAACAAAGGGCCGGATTGTAGCCCAATCCAGCCCCGATTTCCAGCTTTGAAGGCTTAATGCTTGATCGCCACCGGCGTTGCGCCCTCGCCAGCAGGCGGAACCGGAACCGCAGCCTGCTCGGGCAGTGCCTCGGGCTTGCGTTCCAGCGCCAGTTCCAGCACCTGATCGATCCATTTCACCGGATGGATGTCGAGCTTGTTCTTCACGTTATCCGGTATTTCTTTCAGATCCTTCACGTTTTCTTCCGGAATCAGCACGGTCTTGATGCCGCCGCGATGCGCTGCCAGCAGCTTCTCCTTCAGACCGCCGATCGGCAGCACTTCGCCGCGCAGCGTGATCTCGCCGGTCATCGCCACATCGGCGCGCACCGGGATGCCAGTCAGCACCGACACCATCGCCGTGCACAGGCCGATACCAGCGCTGGGACCGTCTTTCGGCGTCGCCCCTTCGGGCAAGTGAATGTGGATGTCGTTCTTCTGATAGAAGTCCGGATGGATGCCCAGGCGCTGCGAACGCGCACGCACCACCGACATCGCCGCCTGCACCGACTCCTGCATGACCTCGCCGAGTTTGCCGGTGGTCGTCATCTTGCCCTTGCCGACCATGGTCGCCGCCTCGATCGACAGCAGTTCGCCGCCGACTTCGGTCCACGCCAGACCGTTGACCTGACCGATCTGGTTTTTCTTCTCGGCAATGCCGAATGAATAACGCCGCACCCCGAGATACTTGTCGAGATTGCGCGCGCTCACCGTGAGCTTGCGCTCCTTGCCGCCGCTGACCAGTTCCTTCACCACCTTGCGGCAGATCTTGGACACTTCGCGGTCGAGACTGCGCACACCGGCCTCGCGCGTGTAGTAGCGCACGATATCGCGCAGTGCGCTCTCCGAAACTACCAGTTCATCACCCTTCAGACCGTGGTTCTGCATGGTCTTCGGCAGCAGATGATGTTCGGCGATGTGGACCTTTTCGTCCTCGGTGTAACCCGACAGGCGGATCACTTCCATGCGGTCAAGCAACGCCGCCGGAATGTTCAACGTGTTGGCCGTAGCCACGAACATCACATCCGACAGGTCGTATTCGACCTCGATGTAGTGGTCGACGAAGGTGTGGTTCTGCTCGGGATCGAGTACTTCAAGCAGGGCCGACGCCGGGTCGCCCCGGAAGTCCATCCCCATCTTGTCCACTTCATCCAGCAAAAACAACGGGTTACGAACACCCACCTTGGACATGTTCTGGAGAATCTTGCCGGGCATTGAACCGATATAGGTGCGGCGATGGCCACGGATCTCGGCCTCGTCGCGCACGCCGCCCAGCGACATGCGGATGAACTTGCGATTGGTCGCACGGGCAATCGACTGGCCGAGCGAGGTCT
>JBILYA010000194.1:0-4744 GCA_044378065.1 Burkholderiales bacterium
GTAAAAGGCATCCTGACCCTGACCAGCGGCGAAGTGGATGCCAATACCAACGGCAGCATGATGATCACCGAAACCTTATGCGCAACTGCCGTTTCACGACCGCTTGCCGGCGGCCATGTTGTCGGCCGCCTGCAGAAAAATATTCCCGCTCTTGCGTCGAACTGTACTTATGAAGTGGGTATTGCCGGGGAATACATGCCGGTTGCATTGGCGCACGATGCCGCCGCCACTGCAGGACGCATGATCGCCAGCGTCACATCGGGGGATCATCCGAACATCGCGACCTCCGGACTGGATTCCGCAAAGAGCGTCAATCGCTGGTGGACATTGACCACGACCGGTGTGGTTGGCGCAGCTTCCGGTAATCCCGGCACTTATGGCGCGACGTTTACGTTCGTCAATCCCAACAGTTTCGATGCGGGTGCCGCCCCTGCCAATTTCGAGGCCGAACGCTGGAACGGGGCGACGTGGGCGGTCACCACAGCCGGCGTACGCACTGCGACGACGACCCCGGTAACCGGTCTGACGGCGCTGGGCCAATTTGCGGTGGCCGAGAAGAAGGTTGTTGTGCCGACCCCCGGGCGCTTCAATGCCTTTGAACCGCCACCGGGCACAGCGATCACCGGCAATATCAAAACCAAAATTTCCGGTAGTGCTTTCAGCCTGGCTGTGGTGGCTATCAATGGCGCCGGCACAGCCCAATTGACAACGTTTACCGACACGGTTCTGGTCGACCTGGTGGGCAACAACACGCTTGGCGTGCCGCTGGATGGCAACAATTGTCCGACAACTTTTTCCGATCTGCCGGACGTCAGTCCGAATCCGACGTTGACCAGCGGTGTGGCAACGGTGAATTTTGCGGCGGTTCCTGATTCGTGGCGCGATGTACGGGTGCGCATGCGCTGGCCGGCGGCCGGGCCGTTCACGGTGACCAGTTGCTCAACTAACAACTTTGCGATCCGGCCCGACGCCTTTACCGGGCTGGCATTTAGCAACGACACACGGACAACGGCAGGTACGACTAATCCGCTGAACAGCACGACTTTCGGTTCAGTGCTTCATAACGCAGGACAACCTTTTAGCGTTCGCGCCAGCGCAGTGAATGCTGCGGGGTCTCCGGTAGTGACGGCCAACTACGCCGGGGCGCCGGTGGCGACCTTGACCGCCTGTGGCGGCGCGGCCTGCACGGCGACACAGGGGACGCTGTCGTTGACGACCACGTTTGTTTCCGGGCTGCTTTCATCGGATACGGTTGCTTATAACGATGTCGGCTCCTTCAACCTGCAATTGATCGACGATACCTTCGCTTCGGTGGACGGCGCCGATTCAACCCCTGCCGAAAGGCAAATTCTGTCGGCAGTTGTTCCCGTCGGCCGTTTTGTTCCGGATCATTTTGTGGTGGTAACGCAGAATGTGCCGGTGTTTGCCCCGGCTTGCACCGGGTTTACCTACCAGGGCCAGTTGTTCAATTATTCGACACCACCGGCGATTACGCTGAGCGCACGTGCGGCGGACGGCACGACAACCACCACGCGGTATACCGGTACTTGGTGGCGATTGACGAACGCTTCACTGACACCGGGAACCCAGGGCGCACGTTATGCCGCCGCCAGTGGCACGCTGGATACCACCGCATTGCCCGCAGTAGAAACTGATCCGGTGATCTTGGATGGCGGCGGTGGTAACGGTTCGCTGACATTTAGTAGCGGCAGCGGCACTGGCAGTGGTCTGCGGTTTACCCGCAACAATTCGACGCCTGCCGCAGAACTGAATGCCGAAATTGCACTTTCAATAAATGTGATTGATGCGGATGGTGTTTCCTATGCTTCCAATCCGGTCGCCTTCGGTGCCGCAAGCGCCAATAACGGCATCCTGTTCAGCGATGGCAATGCGCTGAACGGCAATGACAAACGCGTGCGTTATGGCCGTCTGCGGTTGAGCGGGGTGAGCGGCTCGCAGCTACTGGCGATGCGCATACCGGTCGAGGCGCAATACTGGAATGGCAGCGTGTTTGTCACTAATACGCTGGATTCCTGTACCACGCTGTCTTCCGCCAATGTCGGACTCGGCAATTTCGGCGGCAACCTGAGTGTTGGCGAAACTTCGGCAAGCATCGTCAACAGCCCGCTGCAGTCCGGACGCAGCGCCATTCAGTTGACTAAGCCGGGCGCTGCCAATTCCGGCAGTGTCGACGTTACGGTGAATCTGGGTGTTGTGGACCTTGATCTGGTTCCTGGGCCGCCTGTCGTACCGAACAACAACGCGGATGCCTGCAATGCGTTTGCGCCGACGGCTGCCGGTAGCGATAACACGCATTTGCGCGGGGCCTGGTGTGCGCCCGGGACCTATACAAAAGATCCGTCTGCCCGGGTGCGGTTTGGCATCAATCGCGGCAGCGATCAGTCGATATATCGTAGGGAGCAGTAATCGTGACACTAGCCATTGTGGCTGTAGAAGCGACGATTATTGTAAATAATCAATAAAAACAATTGGTTATATTAAAATCATGTGTTTACGCGCCTACAAACACATGAGAAATGTGACATAAGTATTTGACAACATTGGAAAATGTGCTAGTTTGGGCCAATTTGGTGCAACTTTGCTCAGGAATTCATGAATCTGTTCGGTAAAAGCCTGCGTCCCGGCTGGTTGTGTCTGAACCTCTATCCCGATCGCGTGGATCTTTCGCACGTGCTCGTCGAGGGCAAGCCAAGGCCGGAGGTGCTGCTTTGCGAGTCGTTTCGCAAGGAGGGCGATGAAGTCGAGACGCTGCTACGTTTGCGTCGTGAATTGAATCTCGACCGTTACCACTGCATGACCCTGCTCAAGCCCCGCGATTACCAGTTGTTCCCGGTGGATACGCCGAAGGTGCCCGCCTCAGAGGCGCGCAGCGCCGTGCGCTGGTCGGTCAAGGACATGCTCGACTATCCAGTGGAAGCCGCGATGGTCGATGCGCTGCACGTACCCGCGAGCGACGGCAGCGCGCAATCGTCACAGATGCTGGCGGTGGCTGCGCGCAACGAGTTGATCGCGTCAACGGTGAAACCCTTCAATGATGCCGATATCGACCTGGACGTCATCGATATCCCCGAACTTGCTCAGCGCAATATCGCAAGGTATCTGGAGCAGGAGGGTCGCGGGCTGGCGCTGCTGTGTTTTGACGAGGCGGCTGCAACGCTGACCTTCACCAGCGGCGGTGAGCTGTACCAGTCGCGCCGCATTGATGTGTCGCTGAAGGATTTCGAGGACGATGCCGCGGCGGAGGGCCTGCACGACCGTATCGCGCTGGAGCTGCAGCGCTCGCTGGATCACTTTGATCGCCAGTTCCGCAATGTTGCGGTCTCGCGCGTGGTGATTTCGCAGGTACCCGGGGGAGAACGGCTCGCCGCATATCTCAACAGCAACCTGACGTTGCCGGTCGAACTGTTCGATCTTGAAAAAATCATGGATTTCCCCGGTGTGCCGGAACTGCGCGATCCGCTGCGGCAGACCCAGTGCCTGCAACTGATCGGTGCGGCGATGCGCGAACAGGTGCCGGCGCGATGAGCCAGTACATCAACCTTCTGGGCCCCGCCTTCCGCAAGCAGCGTTTGCTGCTGACACTCGGTCGTACCCTGGCTCTGGCCGGTGTCACTACGTTGGTGATGGCGGGCTTGCTGTCGTATGAGCAGCATCGCGTGGACGGTTTGCGCGAGGAACTGGCATCAGCCCAGGGTTTGATGAAAGCGCAGAGCGTTTATACCAGCCGCCTCAAGGGCGACGGTGCGCAAAAAGGCAACAGCATGCTGGAAGGTGAAATCCAGCGGCTGGAAAACGATCTGAAATCGGCGCGCGACAGCATGGCCGTGCTGGAAGGCGGCGCATTGGGCAACCGCGACGGCTTTGCGCGCTATATGCAGGCCTTCGCCAGGCAATCCCTGGATGGTCTGTGGCTGACCGGGTTTTCGGTTGGCGGTGGCGGGGATGTGACGATCCAGGGACGTGTCGTACGTGCCGAACTGGTGCCGACCTATATTCAGCGGCTTAACGGCGAACCGGCGCTGAAGGGGCGGTCGTTCTCCGCACTGGAAATGCACCGACCCGCACTCCCGGCGACACCCGTTGATCCGGGCAAGGAAGCCGTGACGGAAAGGGCTGCGGCTGCGCCGCGCTATATCGAGTTTTCCCTGGCGACTTCGGAACCGGTTGCGCCGTCTGCGGCGACACAGGTGGAGAAGCGCTGATGCAGCAACTCAAACTGTACTGGCGGCAGTGGAGCGATAAATTCGCCGCCCGTTCTTTGCGCGAGCGCGCGATCATGGCCGGTGGCGGCGTCGTTGTGATTGTCATGCTGTTTGATGCGTTGGCGTTGAGTCCGTTGTCTGCCCAGCACAAACGCCTGTCCAGTCAGCTTGCCGAAGCGCGTGCGGCGATCAAGGCCAGCGAGCAGGTGCTGGCATCCGGGCGTGAAGTCGTTGATCCCGATGAGATGAAGCGTCGCTATCGCGAAGAATTGCGCAAGCAGATCGCAGAAATCGACGGCAAGCTGCAGGGGCTGCAGAAACAGCTGGTTCCGCCTGATCAGGTGGCGAACCTGCTGGAAGGGGTATTGGCGCGGGAGCGTGGACTGGCTCTGGTCAGCCTGCGCAAGCTGCCGGTGCAGCAATTCGATGCCGGTGCGGCGGCACCCAAAGGCGACGCCAAGGGTGCATCGCCTGCGAATGGCCGGAGTATTTACCAGCACAGTTTTGAAATCGAGATTGAA
>JBILYA010000031.1:0-12253 GCA_044378065.1 Burkholderiales bacterium
GAAGGTACTTACAGCGAATTGCACGGTTATCTGGCGCATCTGGAAAAACTGCCGTGGCAGCTGTTCTGGGGCAAGGCGACGCTGGATGCCGGCAAACATCCGCGTCTTAAACTGATGCTCACGGTGCATACACTGAGCATGAATAAAGTATGGCTGGTCGTATGACACCTTGGCTCGCACTGTTATTGGGCGTCATGACTGCCGGGGTTGCTGCAGCTCAGGGTTTGTCCGATCCGACGCGTCCACCGGGCGGTCAATCGGAGTCGGCCGATGCTGTTGGTCCGGGCGGACCGGTGCTACAGTCGGTCATGTTGTCGCCTTCGAGGAAGGTCGCCGTGATCAGCGGTGAAATGGTTGTGCTGGGCGGTCGTTACGGCGCTGCGAAGCTGGTACGATTGACCGAGACCGAAGCCGTGCTGAAAAACGGAGCGGATGTGACGGTGCTGCGTCTGCATCCGCTGGTTGAAAAACGTGCTGCTGGTGGCGCTGCAGTCAAAAGCCCCACAAAAACGACAAAGTGAACATGCTCACGCGGAACAACATTCAACGGGGTCTTGCTCTCACGCTCAGTGTGCTGCTTGCTGCTTGCGCCGAGCCGCCGCGTCAGGGCAGCAGTCCCACGCTGGACTCGATCAACCGCGAACTCGACAAGGCGGCGCAGTCCCGCAGCAAACCGCCGGCCGCACCTTCCGACGCGGTCAGCCGCGCGCTGCTGCCGCCGATGATGGTTGAAATGCCCCGCGCCGATGCGCAGAAGGCGGATACGCGTTTTGACCTCTCGGTGAATAATGCGCCGGCCAGCCAGGTTTTCCTCGCCATCGTGTCCGGCACCCGTTTCAGCATGGTGCTGCACCCGGATGTCAAAGGCGAACTGTCGGTCAATCTGAAAGACGTTACGGTGACCGAAGCGCTGGATACGCTGCGCGACCTCTACGGTTTTGACTATTCGGTGCAGGGCAATCGCATCACGGTGTTGCCCGCCACGCTGCAGACCCGCATCTTCAAGGTGAACTACCTGCAGGCGCTGCGTCGCGGCCAGACCGAAACCCGCGTCAGTTCCGGTTCGATTACCGACGGCTCCAGCAGTCCCGGCACGCCCGCACCGGGTGCGATACCGGTGCCGACGACCGGTCCGACCGGGGCGAGCAATACGCGGGCAACGGAAAGCTCCCGTGTCACAACGACTTCCAACTCCAATTTCTGGGGCGACATCCAGAATTCGCTGACCGCGATTCTGGGCGGTGCCACCGGACGCAGCGTTGTGGTTAACCCGCAATCCGGCGTGATCGTGGTGCGTGCGATGCCCAACGAATTGCGTGGCGTCGAGCAGTTTCTCTCTGCCATGCAGTTGATCGTCGAGCGGCAGGTCATGCTCGAAGCCAAGATCATCGAAGTGCGCTTGCGCGACGGTTATCAGGCGGGCATCAACTGGGCCGGCTTCCGCGACGGCAGTACGCGTTTCGGCGCGGGCGTGATTTCCCCGGGCACCGTATTGCAGAGGGAGGGTTCCATCGGCACCGCCACCAATCGCGCTGCAGACGGCACACTGCGTTCGGACTCGGTGTTTTCCGGTGGTTCCACCAGCGGTATCGCCAATGCGCTGGCGCTGGGCGCCGGGGCTGCAGGCGGCCTGTTCGGGCTGGCTTTGCAGACCCAGGACTTTGCCGCACTGCTGACCTTCCTGGAGACCCAGGGTGGCGTCAATGTGCTGTCGAGCCCGCGTGTAGCGACCCTCAATAACCAGAAGGCGGTGTTGAAGGTCGGCACCGACGATTTCTTCGTCACCAACGTCAGCACCACATCCAGCACCAGCGGCACCAGCACCACGGTGACACCGACAATTACCGTCGCACCGTTTTTCTCGGGAATCGCGCTGGATGTGACGCCGCAAATCGATGACGGCAGCAGCATTATTCTGCACGTTCACCCTTCGGTGAGCAGTGTCGTTGAGCGGCGCAAGGTCATCGATCTGGGCTCGCTGGGGGTCTTCGCGTTGCCGCTGGCTTCCAGCGACGTCAATGAAACCGATACCATCGTGCGCGTGACCGACGGCAACATCGTCGCCATCGGTGGCCTGATGCGCCAGCAGTCGTCGAATGAACGCAGCCAGGTTCCGGGCCTCGGCGATGCGCCGGGTGTTGGCGGCCTGTTCCGTCAGCGCGACAACAGTAATACCAAGAGCGAACTGGTAATCCTGCTCAAACCGACGATCATTCACAACGACCGCAGCTGGCAGGAAGATCTCACCCAGACCAGAGAGCGCATCAGGGCCATGACTGCGCCGCCGCCCGAGCCGCAACGGTGATACGCTTGGGCCATGTACGAATCGCATTTCGGCCTGCGTGAACCCCCGTTCGGCATCACGCCGGACACCAGTTTTGCCTACGCCTGCAACTCCCACCAGGAGGCGCTGAACACCCTGCTTGTTGCTGCGCGCAACGGCGAGGGTTTCATGAAGGTCACCGGCGAAGTCGGTACCGGCAAAACACTGCTGTGCCGGCGTTTCCTGGCCACGCTGGATGCCCGTTTTGTTTCCGCTTACATCCCGAATCCCTATCTTGAGCCGCGCACGCTGATGTTTGCGCTGGCCGAAGAGCTGGGCATCGTATTGCCGCGCGAAGCCGATCAGCATCACCTGCTCAAGGAACTGTCGCGCTCACTGCTCAATTTCGCGCGGCAGGGCAAGACCGTGGTGGTCTGCCTCGACGAGGCGCAGGCGATGCCCCAGGAAACGCTCGAGGCGCTGCGCCTGCTGACCAATCTGGAAACCGAGAAGCGCAAACTGCTGCAGGTGGTGCTGTTTGGCCAGCCCGAGCTGGACCAGCGCCTCGCCCATTCCTCGATCCGCCAGTTGCGCCAGCGCATTACCTTTCAGTACCGGCTGTCGATGCTGAAGGAAAAAGAAGTGGAACATTATCTGTCGCACCGGCTGCGTGTTGCCGGTTATCGCGGCAACCAGTTGTTCACTCCGGCCGCCGTGCGCCGGTTGCATCGTGCCAGCGGCGGCGTACCGCGCCTGATCAACATCATGGCCCACAAATCACTCCTGCTGGCCTTTGGCGAAGGCATGCAGCAGGTGTTGCCGCGGCATGTGCGCAGCGCTGCTGCGGATACGCCGGCGACCGGCAGCCCGCGCCGCAAGCTGCTGGTGCTGGCCCTGTTGCTGCTGGCGGCAGTTGTTGCCGCCGCATTTTTTATGGACTGGCTGCCGTGAGCGTCATCAATCAGATGTTGCTGGATCTGGAGCGCCGTCGCGCTTCGGGCGAGGAGCGCAACCGCATACCGGATCATGTGCGTGCGCTGCCGGGAAACCCTGTCGGCGAGGGCGTGAGATCGCCGGCAATGATTGCCGGTGCGGTTGCGGTAATTCTTGCGGTGTTGGGCGGCGGTTTCTGGTGGTATGGCGGCCTGCCGGGTCTCTCGAAGCCGTCGATGATTCCGAGCAGTGAGGAAATCGAGCGGCGTCAGGCCGAGGGCGTGACCCGCCAGATGAGTCTGGATCTTGCGCAGGCGCCTAAAACCATGGAGACGCCGGGAGATGCGACGGCGCCGACGGGTATTGCCACGCAGTCCATCATCGTTAACGAACCGCCCCCCTGGGCCAGCCCGCGGGGTGAGCCGCCGCTGACGGCGCGGTCCACGGCGCCCGCAGAACCGGTGCGTGAGCCTGCAGTTGCGCCTGCGCGGGAAACGGCGTCGCAGGCTGCGGTGTCTGCGCCGGCCGTGACTACCGCGCCGGCGGGAAAACCTTCGGCCAAATCATCTGCGACCGCTCCTGCCGGTGGCATCGACAAGCGACTGCGCGAACTGACGCCGCGGCAGCGTGCCGAGGCGGAATATTCGCGCGGCGCCACCGCCCTGCAGCAGGGACGTTTGCCCGAAGCGCGCTCCGCCTTTGAAGCGGCACTGCAGATTGATCCGGCGTATCACGCGGCGCGGCAGGCGCTGGCCGGCGTGCTGATGGACGCGCGCCTGCCAAACGATGCGATGCTGGTGCTGCAGGAAGGATTGCAGATTGCGCCGGCCCAGTTCGGCTTCGCGATGATGGCAGCGCGGTTGCATGTCGAGCGTGGTGAACTGGATGCCGCCGTGCAGACGCTGGCGCGCAGCGCGGAATATGCCGGCAACAGCGCCGACTACGCCGGGTTTTATGCGGGATTGCTGCAGCGGCAGAAAAAACATGCCGAAGCGGTGGAATATTTTGATCGTGCGTTGCGCTTGAGACCCAATAGCGGTGTCTGGCTGCTCGGCATGGGCATGTCCCTGGAATCACTGGGTCGCAATGCCGAAGCGCAGGAAGCTTTCCGTCGCGCCAAGACCAGCGGCAATCTCACTCAGGAATTGCAGAACTTTGTCGATCAGCGTTTGCGCTGATCGCTTCCCGTCAGGCCGCGGATCCGCCCGCGGCCACCGTGCGCGCGACAACCCAGCCTGTTACTGATGCCGCGCCGGCGCGTTTGAGATTGCGCGCCAGTTCATTCATTGTCGCGCCCGTGGTCAGTACGTCATCCACCACCGCCACATGACGGCCGGTGATATCGCCCAAAACAACAAACGCGCCGCGGATGTTTTTACGGCGTTCTTTCCAGGGCAGACGGGTTTGCGGTGAAGTCTCGCGGGTTTTGATGCACAGCCCGGCATCCACCGGCGCTTGCATGACAGTGGTTGCTGCGCGCGCCAGTTCCAGCGCCTGGTTGAATCCGCGTTCCCGAAGGCGCAGGGTCGACAGCGGCATCGGCACGATCAGGTCGGTGGATTGCGGCGGATGCTGCTTGAGCATTTCGGCGAGCGAGCGGATGGTGGACAGCCGGCCGCCGAATTTACAGGCCTGGATCAGGCCGTCGACGGGAAAACCGTAACGCGTGGCGGCAATTACCTGATCAAAGTGTGGCGGGTCGGCAAGGCAGCGGCCGCAGATGCCGGTGGCGGGTAGCGGGTGGGCGCAACGCATACATCCGGGGCCTTTCAGCCAGGGCAGTTCAGCCCAGCAGTCATCGCAGAGGCCGCGACCGGGGGCATTCCCCTCGCACAGCGCGCAATGCGAGGCGAACAGCGCGCTGGCGGCTGGTTGCCACCTGTTAAGTAAACGCTTTCCCCAATTTGACAAATAATGGCGCATCTGCGACGATATAAATATTAAGTATTTGATTTTATTGAATAAAATATAGAGATCGATATGGATACTGTGCAAGCCAACAATCCCCTCAACGAACGCCGGCCTGCTGTCGCCGACACTCCCGTTGCGACAACCCGCTGGACCGTGGCTGCCATCGAGGCGCTGTTCGCGCTGCCGTTCAACGATCTGCTGTATCGGGCGCAGCAGGTGCATCGCGACAATTTCGATGCCAATGCCGTCCAGCTGTCGACGCTGCTGTCGATCAAGACCGGTGGCTGCTCCGAAGACTGCGGTTATTGCCCGCAGGCGGCGCGTTATCAGACCGGTGTCGAAAATCAGGACCTGCTGTCGGTGGATGAAGTGGTCGCTGCGGCACGCACGGCGAAGGAGCATGGGGCGACGCGTTTCTGCATGGGTGCAGCATGGCGCGGCCCGAAGCAGCGTGACCTCGACAAAGTGGTGGCAATGGTCAAGGCGGTGCGCGGACTGGGCATGGAAACCTGCGCGACGCTGGGCATGTTGAAACCCGGCCAGGCCGACCAGCTGCGTGACGCGGGTCTCGATTATTACAACCACAATATCGATACCGCCGAAGACAATTACAAGAACGTCATTACCACCCGCGATTACGAAGACCGTATCGACACGCTGAGCCAGGTGCGCGAAGCCGGCATGCACGTCTGCTGCGGCGGCATCGTCGGCATGGGCGAGACGCGCACCGCGCGTGCGACGCTGATCGCCCAGCTGGCGAATATGGAGCCATATCCGGAATCAGTGCCGATCAACAATCTGGTACAGGTGCCGGGCACACCGCTGCATGGCGCAGACAAACTCGACCCGCTGGAATTCGTGCGCACCATCGCCTGCGCGCGCATCACCATGCCCAAGGCCTTTGTGCGCCTGTCGGCCGGTCGTCAGGAACTCGGCGACGGTGTGCAGGCGCTGTCTTTCCTCGCCGGTGCGAATTCGATTTTCTACGGCGAGAAATTGCTGACGACCGGCAACCCGGACGTTGAAAATGACCGTGCGCTGTTTGCGCGTCTCGGCCTCAAGCCGCTGAATCCCGCCTGATTCTGCCGGACGGGGTATTGCCTCCCGTGTCACTGCACGCCGAGCTCGCCGCTGAACTGGCGGAACGAGAAGCGGGCGGCCTGCGCCGCTCGCGGCGCCTGCTCGAGTCGCCGCAGCGTGCCCGGGTCACGGTCGACGGTCGTGAATACCTGGCGTTCTGCTCGAACGACTATCTCGGGCTGGCCGCTGATCCGCGATTGTCGGCCGCCGCAAATGAAGGTATTGCCCGCTACGGCGTCGGCGGCGGCGCTTCGCATCTGATTATCGGCCACAGCACGGCACACCACGAACTCGAAGAGGCGCTGGCCCGGTTTGTACGCCAGCCGCGCGCGCTGCTGTTTTCCACCGGCTATATGGCCAATATGGGCGTAGTCAGTGCACTGACCGGTCGCGGCGATGCGATTTTTGCGGACCGGCTCAATCACGCCTCACTGAATGATGCGGCGCTGGTGTCCCGCGCGGCATTCAAGCGTTATGCCCACAACGATCTTGATGCGCTGGAGCGCTTGTTAAAAACAACCCCGGCGCGCCGGCGCCTGGTGGTCACCGATGCCGTGTTCAGCATGGATGGCGATATTGCGCCGGTCGCTGCGCTGCTCGAATTGTGTGAACGCCATGATGCCTACCTGTTCATCGATGACGCCCATGGTTTCGGCGTACTCGGCGAGGCGGGGCGCGGCACGCTCGCGCATTTCAACATGGCATCGGATCGCTTCATCTATATGGCAACGCTGGGCAAGGCCGCGGGTGTAGCCGGCGCATTTGTTGCCGGTGATGCAACGCTGATCGAAACACTGATCCAGAACGCACGTACTTATATCTACACCACGGCAATGCCGCCCTTGCTGGCGCATGCGCTGCTGACCAGTCTGCAGATCATTGCGGCAGAAGAATGGCGGCGCGAGCGTCTGCGGGCGCTGATCTTGCAACTGAGGGAAGGACTGGCCGCAGCGCCATGGACGTTGATGTCATCCGATACGCCGATCCAGCCGCTGCTGGTCGGCGGCAACGATGAAGCACTGGCCCTGTCGGCGTCACTGGCGGCAGCAGGGCTGCTGGTGCCGGCGATCCGTCCACCGACGGTACCGCAAGGCACGGCGCGGCTGCGCATTTCGCTGTCGGCCGACCACGAAGCTGCCGACGTGGCGCGGCTGGTGGAAGCTCTGGCGGCTGCGGCATGAGCGCCTTGCCTCTGGTGCTGCTGCATGGTTGGGGTGCCCATGCCGGCGTGTGGAGTGAAGTGATCGCACGCATGGATCTGGGGCATACCGTGATCGCGCCGGATTATCCGGCTGAAAGCGCTGCGGATGTTTCCATCAATGAAGTCATTGATCGACTGGCGGGCATGGTTCCCGAGCAGTGCGTGGTGGCCGGTTGGTCGCTGGGCGGACAACTGGCGCTGCAATGGGCGCGACGTTATCCGCGGCGCATCCGGAAGCTGATTCTGGTATCGACGACGCCGCGATTCGTGACGGCGCCGGACTGGTCGCATGGCATGGATGCTGAAGATTTCAACCAATTTGCCGGCTTGGTCGCAACGGATTCTGCGCAGGCCTTGCGGCGTTTTCTGCTGCTGGAAACCCAGGGTGACGCACAGGCCCGCAAAGTGGCGCGCCAACTGGAGGCCGCACTGGGCACACGTCCGGATCCGGAAGCGCCACTGCTGATGCGTACGCTGGACTGGCTGCGCGACACCGATTTGCGCACCGTGCTCCATGACATTGCACAGCCCGCGCTGGTGGTGCATGGCGATTGTGATCGCATCACGCCATTAGCGGCCGGTGAATATCTCGCGGCGCAGCTTTCCGGCGCGCGCCTGGAGTGGATGTCCGGTGCAGCGCATGTGCCTTTTGTTTCCGATCCGGCGACGTTCAGTCGCCGGATCGCGGAGTTCTGCAATGAGTGAAATGGTGGTGATCGACAAACGCGCGGTTCGCCGTTCATTCGACCGTGCTGCCCCAACGTACGATGCCGCAGCGGTGCTGCAGCATGAGGTTTGCAAGCGCAGCCTTGAGCGGCTGGATTTCATCCGTCACGCGCCGCAGCGCATTCTGGATGCCGGTTGCGGTACGGGCAATGCCTGGCAGGGGTTGGGCGTGCGTTATCCGTCAGCGCGGGTGGTCGCATTGGATATCGCACCGGGCATGCTGCGTCAGGCGCGCGCTGCCTTGTCCTGGCATCAGCGATTGTTGCGACGCGGTCCCTTGGCCGTCTGCGGCGATCTCGAGCGTCTGCCGCTGGCCGGCGGGAGTATCGATTTCGCCTGGAGCAATCTGGCTTTGCAATGGGTCAACACGCTGCCGCGGGCATTTGCCGAAATGCACCGCGTGCTCGCACCCGGCGGCCTGTTTCTGTTCACCACTTTCGGGCCCGATACCCTGAAGGAACTGCGTGCGGCGCAGGCCGATACCGACGGTCATCCGCATCTCAGCCGTTTCACGGACATGCATGACATCGGCGACATGCTGGTTGAAGCCGGTTTTGCCGACCCGGTGATCGACATGGAAACGTTCACGCTGACCTATGACGATGCGCGGGCGGTGATGCGCGATCTGAAGGCCATCGGGGCGCACAACGCCGCCGAGAACCGGCCTGCGTCATTGTCCGGCAAGAACTGGCTGGCGGCTGTTGAGCGCAATTACGAAAGTTTTCGCCGCGACGGCAAGCTGCCGGCGACTTTCGAGGTGATTTACGGGCATGCCTGGCGGCCGATGCCCCGGCTGGGTCCCGGTGGCCGGCCGGTCATTGATATCAAACCGGTCGGAGGCGGCTGAGATGCAGGGACGGGGTATCTTCGTCGCGGGCACCGATACGGGGGTCGGCAAAACGCTGGTGGCCTGTGCCTTGCTGCGCGGGTTGGACAGCCATGGTCTGCGGGCGGTGGGTATGAAGCCGGTTGCTGCCGGTGCACGGTTGCGCCGGGGCATTCGCTATAACGAGGATGTCGAGCAGTTACGCGGGTCCTCCAGTGTCGATGTGCCGCGTGAGGTCATGAATCCCTATTGTTTTACACCGCCGATCGCCCCCCATCTGGCTGCGCGTGAAGCGGGACAAACCATCCGGATGAGCGTGATTGCGCGCCGTTACGCGCAGATCGCTGCGCGATGTGACGTTGTTGTCGTCGAGGGTGTCGGTGGTTTGCTGGTACCGCTGGCTGCCCGCCTCAACGCCGCAGAGATCCCGCAACGGCTGGATTTGCCGCTGCTGCTGGTGGTCGGCTTGCGTCTTGGTTGCCTCAACCATGCCCTGTTGACCGTCGAGGCCGCGCAGGCGCGGGGTTTGCGTATCGCCGGGTGGATTGCCAACGCGATTGATCCGTTGATGGCGCGCCGTGAGCAGAATCTGCAAACCCTGCGTGAACGGATTCCGGCGCCGTTGCTGGGGATCGTTAAACACGCGGCAAAACCCGGTATCGACAGTGTGGCGAATGCGCTGGACATCAAGCGCATTAATGAGGCTATTTAAGAGGGAAAACCGACTGTTTTTAGAGGGCATTTCGGTTGCGACCGTCCCTTCCGGTGTGCTAAAGTCCGCGCGGTTAAAAGGATACTCGGCGCCAGTGACCACAGAGCCCCATTACGATGCGGATTTTGCGGAAGCCGGTGCCGAATTTACGTATTTCAGGCGCCACTGCAGTTCACTGGACTGGCGTCTGCTGCAACTGGTTTTCGGTTCGTTAGCCCTGTTTTTGACGCTGGTGGCGGTCGGGTTTGCAATTGCAGGGGCCTGGCTGGTCATTCCGTTTGCCGGTGTCGAAATCGCCGGTCTGGGCTTCGCGGCGTGGTGGACGTTCAAACGTTCGGGTGATTTCGAGCGTCTGGCGTTTGACGGCGACCGCGTAATCGTCGAAATCAGGGAGCAGGGGCAGTCGAGACAGTTTGAGTTCAATCGCTGCTGGGTGCGGCTGGTGAGCGGAAATGCGGGTATGTTTGCCCTTCGTTCACACGGTCGTGAGGTCGCCATCGGGCGGTTTTGCAGCGAGGAAAGCCGGCAGACGCTGGCGCGCGAATTGCGCAACCGTCTGGCCGGTCATCGGTTTTAGCGGATCAATCGGGTTACAAAAGCGGGGGAAGCATGAGCATCAAGGGGATCAAGCGTTGGGCAGCAGCAGGCGCGCTGTTTTTCTGGTCGTTCGCAGCCTGGGCTGAATACAAGCTCAATCTGCAGACGCCGCACACGTTGCTGGGCGAAAAAATCTACGATCTGCACTCGATCATCACGGCAATCTGTTTCGTGATTTTCATCGGTGTGTTCGGATTCATGTTCTATGCCGTGTTCAAGCACCGCAAATCGGTCGGACACAAGGCCTCTCAGTTCCACGAGAACACTGCGGTTGAAGTGGCCTGGACCCTGATCCCGTTCGTGATTCTGATCGCAATGGCAGTTCCGGCGACCGGAACACTGATCACCATGCGCGACACCTCCGAAGCCGACCTGACGATCAAAGCCACGGGTTACCAGTGGAAATGGGGCTATGATTACCTCAAGGGCGAAGGCGCAGGCATCAGCTTCTACAGCACGCTGTCCACGCCGCGCGCCCAGATCGAAGGTACCGACGTCGCAGGCCGCAACGCCAACCCGAACTACCTGCTCGAGACGGACAATCACGTGGTGGTGCCAGTTGGCAAGAAGATCCGCATTCTGACCACGGCAGCTGACGTGATCCACGCCTGGTATGTGCCGGCGCTCGCGGTCAAGCAGGATGCCGTTCCCGGTTTCATTCGCGATACCTGGTTCAAAGCCGAGAAGCCCGGCATCTACCGCGGTCAGTGCGCGGAGCTTTGCGGCAAAGACCACGGCTTCATGCCGATCGTCGTCGAAGTGATGGAGCCGGCCGCCTACACCGCATGGGTGGGTTCGCAACAGAAAAAGATCGCCGCGGCAAAAGTTGATCCGAACAAGAGCTGGACGCTGGATGAGCTGAAGACTCACGGTGAAAAGGTTTACGCGCAGAACTGCGTTGCCTGCCACCAGGCGACCGGCATGGGTGTTCCCGGGGCTTTCCCGGCGCTGTCCGGATCGAAAGTCGTCAATGGTCCGAAGGCTGACCAGATCAAGCTGTTGCTTGCCGGCAAGCAGGGCACTGCAATGGCTTCCTTCAAACACCTGTCGGATGCCGACCTGGCCGGTGTGATCACGTTTACGCGCAATAACTGGTCAAACAAGACCGGTGAAGCCGTGGCCCCGGCCGAAATCAAAGCAGCACGGAACTAATTCAGGCTCCAGGAGAACGCAATGGACGCAGCACACGCACACTCACACGACCACGGCCACGACGATCACGGACACAAACCCAGCGGGATCATGCGCTGGGTCAAGTCGACCAATCACAAGGACATCGGCACGATGTACCTGTGGTTCAGCTTCTGCATGTTCCTGGTCGGCGGTGTCATGGCACTGATCATCCGCTCCGAACTGTTCCAGCCGGGCCTGCAGATTGTCCGTCCGGACTTCTTCAACTCGATGACCACCTACCATGGCCTGATCATGGTGTTCGGCGCGATCATGCCGGCGTTTGTGGGCTTCGCAAACTGGCTGATCCCGATGCAGATCGGTGCGCCGGATATGGCGTTCCCGCGGATGAACAATCTGTCGTTCTGGCTGTTGCCCCCCGCGGCGTTCCTGCTGATCGGTTCGTTCTTCGCGCCGGGCGGCGCTGCCGGTGTGGGCTGGACCATGTATGCCCCGCTGTCGACCCAGGCCGGCCCGGCCATGGACCTGACGATTTTCGCGATCCACACCCTGGGTATCTCCTCGATCATGGGTTCGATCAACATCATCACCACCATCCTCAACATGCGCGCTCCCGGGCTGACGCTGATGAAGATGCCGCTGTTCTGCTGGACCTGGCTGATTACCGCCTACCTGCTGGTTGCGGTGATGCCGGTGCTGGCCGGTGCGGTCACGATGACGCTGACCGACCGTCACTTCGGCACGCATTTCTTCAATGCGGCCGGCGGCGGCGACCCGGTGATGTACCAGCACATCTTCTGGTTCTTCGGTCACCCCGAGGTGTACATCATGATTCTGCCGGCCTTCGGCATCGTGAGCGAAATCATTCCCACG
>JBILYA010000195.1:0-4743 GCA_044378065.1 Burkholderiales bacterium
CGGTGCGGTGCCGGTGATCCTGATCCAGAATACCGGGCTGATGGAGTCCGGTGATTCGATCCGCGGCTGGTTGTTCGGACTCGAAATCCCGGTGGTGTTTGTCGTCGGCATGCGCGGCTGGACGCGACACGGTGCCCCTACTGCGGATACCGCATCGGTCTATACCGAGCCTTTCCTCAACGCCTTCCGCATCAACTATTACCTTGTCGAAAGCGACGCTGATGCCGACCGCATCAGTCTGGCCTTCAATGAATCGAAAAAAACAAAACGTCCGGTGGCGGTGCTCGTCGGCGACGAATACCAGTTCAACGGCTAGGAGCGCAAATGTTCAGTACTGAAGATTTTCTCAAAGCATTCAAACCCCATCGCGGCGACGCCATCGTGGTGCCCGGACGCGGCGGCAAACACTGGGTCAAGATCAGCGATCAGCCTGACCTGGATCTGCCGATGGGCGATCCGGCGATGGGCGGACATGCGGCATTTGCATTCGGCCTGGCGATGGCTCAACCCAAGCGACGGGTGGTGCTGTTTGATTCCGAAGGTGATGTGCAGATGGGGCTGGGCATCCTGCTGACCATTGCCGAGCAGAATCCCGCGAACTTTTACCATTTCATGCTCGACAACGAGTGTTACGCCACCACCGGCGGCCAGCCGGTGCCGAACGCCAAGAACGTCAACTATGAAATGCTGGCGAAGGGCGCCGGGTATCCGCGCACCTATTCGTTTACCGAACTGGACGCAGCAGTAGCGGCGCTGCCGGAAATCCTCGGCAAACCCGGTCCGGTGTTTGTGGCGATGAAGGTGCATGCCGACGTCGAGAACAAACCGATCGGTGAGCGGGTACGCTGGCGCAAGCGCTCGTGGGCGCAGGTGATCGGCGACCTGCAGCGCAAGATCGGTATCGCCGCATAATTTCCGGCCGCACTAATATCAAACATTAATTCCGGAGTGCCACAGTATGGATGTCAAAGAAGCGAGCATGATGGTCCGTTACGCGCAGTGGTCAAACAAGGTGATGTTCGACGCAGTCGCCGCCTTGCCCGCCGAGGAAATCGCAAAGCCGCGGCCGTCGCTGTTCAGGAATATGGTGCACACGCTGAACCATATCTACATCATCGATCGCATCTGGCAGGCGCACCTTGAGGGGCGCGATCACGGTTACGAGGCGCGCAACACCAAGGACCATCCGCCGCTGCCCGAACTATGGACGTTGCAGCAGCAGGTCGACGCCTGGTATGTCGACTGGGCGGACCGGCAGACGACCGCCAGTCTGGGAGAAACCGTTAATTACATGTTGATTGGCGGTAATCGCGGTGCGATGACTCGCGGTGAAATCCTGCTGCACATGGTGATGCATACCAATTATCACCGCGGTTATGTCGCGCAGATGATGTATGACATTCCGGGCTGCAGGCCGCCGCAGATGGATTTGCCGGTTTACATGCGCGAAGGCCGCTCCACTGTTTGACCCTGTCGAGGTCGCGGCGTAGCATGGTTTCGGAGCAACGCCGCCCGCGGCGTTTCGGTGAAGTCCCGGAATATTCAGAATTTTCAGAGGTTTCCGAAGTTTTCCCGAATGCAGTGCACGGAGGTTCATATGGCCGAACGCACGATCAATGACATCATTGCCGGACAGAAGCTGCTCACCGCACCGGGCAGCATGACGGTGGCGGAAGCCGCGCGTCAGATGAAGCAGCGCAACGTCGGCGCGATGATGGTGGTTGATAACGGCCGCCTGGTCGGCGTGTTCACCGAACGCGATGCGCTGTTCCGCGTGGTTGCCGCCGGGCTCGACAGCAAAACCACGCCGCTCAGTGTGGTGATGACTGCCAATCCCAAATGCATTGCACCGGACCAGTCGTTTGCGCATGCGCTGGCGATCATGCATGACGGCCGCTTCCGTCACCTCCCTGTGGTCAAGGACGGCTGGCCCATCGGCATGCTGTCGGTGCGCGATGCGTTGGGACCGGAACTCGAGGCTTTTGTCTACGAGTTGCTGCGCCAGGAACAGGTCAGCCAGATCCTCGGTTAGGCGCTGCCGGTTTTGCCGCGTCTTGCGGCAACGAGGCAATAGAACGCGACTGCAGCCGGCACCACCAGCGATACAAAAGCGATGCCGTAGCTGCGCGTCAGCGCATACACGTTGGCAAAAATGATCGGGCCGATGAATTTGCCGACATTGGTGATCACCAGAGAGCCGCTGATCGCCAGACTCACCTGCCCCTGCGGGGCCAGCCGTCCGACTTCGGCAAGGATGGCGCCGGGCCAGCATCCTGAAGTGGCGCCGAGCACGGCAAACAGCAGATAGACCAGCAACAGCGGCGTTCCGTCATGGATGGCAAAGCCGCCCAGCGTGAACACAGTCAGTATTCCGGCATTCCAAGACAGCACGCGCGCGGTATCGCCGACACGGTCGGTGATCCAGCCGATCAGCACGCGGCCGGAGGCGCTGGCAATCTGCACCACTGTCAGCACCGTACCCGCCACCACCAGATTCATGCCCAGGGTCTCGACGCAGGCGACCACGGCAAAGGTTGCAGCGCAGAACTGCGCCCACGAAAAACAGCTGCCGGCGATGGTGATGAGCCGCAGCTCGCGCTGCCGCCATATTGCAATGGCACCGGCGAGCGGGTTGGGGGTCACCACCGGTGCATTCCGGTCGCGGTCGTCATCCCAACTGCGGCGACCGCTCTGCATCAGCAGCACCACGGCGAACAGCAGCAGCGCGCTCAGTACTACGGCCCAGCGCCAGCCGGCGTAGATCGTTACTGCTGGTGCAATCAATGCAGCGAGCATGCCGCCGGCGGGAATGCCGGTCTGGTGAATTGAGAATACCGTGCTGCGCCGCTGCGGCGGGGTGTAACGCATCAGCAGGTGCGAGGCTGAAGGCGTAATCATGCCGTAGCCGAGTCCGATGACCAGCGAACCGATGATCAGGAAAGCGCTATAGGGAATCAGCAGCACCAGCATGCCGGTGGCAGTCAGTGCATGGCCCAGTTGGTTGGTTCGCGCCGCGCCGTAACGGCGTGTAGTGCTGCCGAGCAGTGTCAGCGTCACCACCATGCCGAGACTCACCAGACTGATCTGGTAACCGATCAGCGAAGGGTCGAAGCCGTAGTCGCGTGCGACCGCAGGTGCCACCGCCGGCAACACCAACACTGCCATCGATGCAAAGGAATGTCCCGCCAGCAGGGCCGGCAGCAACAGGAACTGCAGCATCTGCTGCTTCAGTTCAGTTCGGGAACCAGGGCAACTGCGGTTCCTGTCCGGCCGGCAGCGCCTTGCGGCCGACGTTGAGGACCATCGCCAGCATCGCGTAATAACCGGCAATGGCGACCAGTTCGATCACGCCCTGTTCGCCGAACACGCCTAGGGCGCGGGAGTAGGTTGCATCACAGACGCTCTGGTTGTGCAGCACTTCGGTGAGCATGTCGTACAGCGCTTCTTCGTCAACCGCCATGCCGTTCGGGCGGCGGCCTTCGGCGATGGCCTGCGCGATCGCCGGGTTGAGTCCGGCTTTCATGGCGTGTTTGTAATGCGACTGCCACTCATATTGCTGCGTCCAGTGACGCGCCGCCATCAGCGTCGACATTTCCGCAATACGCCGGTCGAGCGGGCATTTGAAGCGCAGGTATTCGCCGACCTGCTGCACGGTGTGCGCGAGGCCGGGGCTGCGCAGCAGTGCAAGGAAAGGACCGCGCACTTCACCGCGGGGGCCGGAGGCGATGGCGGCGGCGACTTTTTTCTGCTCTTCGTTCCATTGCTCGGGCGGGATTGCGGGGAAGCGTTCCGGGTGTCGGGTGGTCATCAGAATATCCTCTGTAAGTATATGTTTTTATTAAATAATATTTTACGGGTTAAAACATCCACTGGCCGCCATTGACGTGGATCGTCTGGCCGGTGATGAAGCCGGCGCCAGGGCTGCACAGGAAACGTACTGTGGCGGCGATCTCGTTCGGTTCGCCATAACGGTTCAGCGGAATATGCCCGGTCGCGGCAGGGCGCTCGGCGCGCTTGCCGACGCGCACAGTGTTGAAGTGTCCCGGCGAGACGCAGTTGAAGCGGATGCCTTGCGGGCCAAACTCCCGCGCCAGTGCGCGTGTCATGCCGGCGAGGCCGCTTTTTCCGGCAGAACTGTGCACCTTGCCGACAGCCCCGTTGAGCGCGGTATCACCACCGAGCGTGATCACGTCACCGTGTCCCGCTTTCAGCATGCCCGGCAATACGGCCTGGATGCAATGAAAGGAGCCGTCGAGCGAGATGCCCATCACCTGCCGCCATTCGTCGAAGCTCATTTCCATGAACGGAATCTCGCGACGCACGGAGGCATTGAGTACCAGAATGTCGACCGCACCGAGTTCGGCGGCGACTGCCGCGTGCATGCCCTGCACGGCGGCGGCATCAGCGATATCGGCGAGGAATACAGAAGCTGTACCGCCGGTAGCACGTATTTCCTGAGCGACGGCGTCGGCTTCGGCGCGGGAAGCGCGGGTGTTGATCGCGACTCTGGCGCCGGCGGCTGCCAGTTCCAGCGCGATGGCGCGGCCGAGGTTTTTCGCCGCACCGGTGACCAGTGCGACCTTGCCTGTGAGTTCTTTTGTTGCGTCCATGATGATGTGCTGACTTCGCACCCCGAAAAATGAGCCGCAAGCATAACGGGGAATGCGCGTCGTTGCGACCATGCCCGGGGTCTCGTCCACATGCTGTATTGCGCTGCGGCGACTGGTATAGTCACGGCCCGGG
>JBILYA010000196.1:0-4738 GCA_044378065.1 Burkholderiales bacterium
ACGGAATTCACCGCCCGTCAGGTCGCGTGCCGACACCAGCTCGGGTGCTTCGTCGTGACGGTCTGCCGGCCAGTGCCAGGCGCAGAGTTCGCTGGCGCGACGCAACTGGCGGTTGTGCACGGGTGAGAGTTTTTTGACCAGCCGCGCTTCCTCGATCAGCGCACCGAGTTCGCCGGCGGTTTCGATCCAGTCGATACGTTTGACTTCAGCGGCGATACGCATGTCCTTGGCGACGCGATGATCGCCGGAGAAATGCGACATCACCCGCGTGCGCAGGTTGATGCTTTTGCCGACATACAACGGCACGTCTTTTTCACCGTAAAACAGGTAGACGCCGGAGCCCTCGGGAATGTGATCGAAGGCGTTGTCGGCGAGGCCTGCCGGCACCGTCGTTGTTTTCAATAATTTTTCGGTGGCCGCGAGCACGGCTTCTTCGCCGGGTTCCTGCCGCCATTGCTGCGCCAGTTCCCACAGCACGCGTGCATCGCCCAGTGCACGGTGCCGCGCATCACATTGGATGCCATGCCGCATCATCAGGCTGTCGAGGTTGTGGCGCGGATGCTGCGGAAACAGCTTGCGCGATAGTTTTACCGTACACAGCACCGGCGCGATGAATGTTTTGCCGAGACGGCGGAATTCGTTTTTCAGAAAGCCGTAGTCGAAGCGCGCGTTGTGTGCGATCAGCACGCGGCCGTCGATGGCCTCATACAGCTCGCGGGCGATTTCTTCAAAGCGCGGCGCCAGCGCCACCATGTCGTTGGAAATGCCGGTGAGTGCCTGGATGCCCGGCGGAATGCTCATCCCGGGATTGACCAGTGAAGACCACTCGCGGACAAAGCGGCCGTTGTCGACTTCGATCAGGCCGACTTCGGTGATGCGGTCGCGGGTTGCTGTGGCCCCGGTGGTTTCGAGGTCGAGAAAAACAACGGCGCGGTCGTACATCGAAAGACGGTAAGTGGGGTCGTGCGGTCAGCGCGGCAGCTTGTAGCCGACCGCACGCGATATGCGCTCGGCGGCCTGACGCACGGATTCGGCCCAGGCTTTGCGGAAACGCTCGGTCGGCGCGGAAACCGACAGCCCGGCGATGAGTTTTCCTTCGTCATTGTAGATGCCGGCGCCGACACAGCACACGCCGCGTTCGGCTTCTTCGTTGTCGAAGGCGTATTGGCGCTTACGGATGTCTTCGAGCTCGGCGGCGAGTTTTTTGGCGTCAGTGAGCGTGTGGTCGGTAAAGCGGGGGAGGCCGGTGCGACTGACGTAGTCGGCAACACGCTGTGAAGTTTCGGAGGCGAGGAAGATCTTGCCGACCGCGGTGATGTGCAGCGGGGCGTGCGCGCCGATGATCTGCACCACACGCATCATGCAGCTGTTTTCCGCGGTGCGTTCGATATAGACCACTTCATCCTCGCGGCGCACCGACAGATTCACCGTTTCGCCGAGTGTGCGGTGCAGTTCGTGCATATGCGGCAGCGCTTCCTGGCGCACGCTGATGCGCGATTTCACCAGACTGCCCAGTTCAACCAGGCGGATGCCCAGCCGGTACATGCCCGGCTCGATGCGGTCGACCAGCCGGCTGTCGACCATCACACCGAGGATGCGGTGTGCGGTTGAGGGATGGAGCTTGGTTGCCGAGGCCAGCTGCTTCAGTGTGGCCGGCGTGGAATGCTCGGACAGCACATCGAGCAGATGCATCATGCGCTCGATGACCTGGATCGACGGTTTGGCGGATTTTTCGGCCACGGTAATGGGGAGTTGCACGGGATTATTGAGGAAACGCCATTTTATATTATGAAATTGACCGGGCCAACCCGGATTGCTTCGGTTGCGGACAGCCGTTTTCGCTACACTTTGGCCATGACCCGAACGTCGCAACCGCCCGCAGAGCCTGAAGCCCCGCCGCCACCCAAGAACTATATGACACCGGCAGGCTATGCGCGGATCAAACAGGAATTGACCCGGTTGCTGGATGTCGAGCGTCCGGAACTGGTGAAGGTTGTTGCCTGGGCAGCATCCAACGGCGATCGTTCCGAGAATGGCGATTATCTTTACGGCAAAAAGCGTCTGCGTGAAATCGACCGCCGCATTCATTACCTCGGCAAACGGCTGGATCAGTCGGTGGTGGTCGATCCCGCGGCACGCGGCGACACCGACCAGATTTTTTTCGGTGCGACGGTGGACTACGAAGATCCGGACGGCGGGGCGCACACCGTAACCATTGTCGGTATCGACGAAGCCGATCCGGCGCGCGGTCATGTCAGCTGGGTATCACCGATCGCCAAGGCCCTGCTCAAGCATCGCGCGGGCGATAGCGTCAAACTGCCGACGCCCAAGGGCATCGTCGAGATTGAAGTTGTCGATGTGCGTTATGAAGCACTGACGCCGGCATGACGATGACACGCTCATGACCGTCTCCCTGTTCAGCGCCGCACTCGCTGCGTGGCGCGCTACCAACGGCATCCCGCAGCCGGCGTCACCGCCGCTGGATGCCGTGGTCAAACTGTCGATCCGCGCTGTGGAGGACGCACGCACGGCGGATTCGCTGGGTGCGGAGCGCGAAGGCACCGGTATCGTCATCGACGACCAGGGATTGATCCTGACCATCGGTTATCTGGTGCTTGAAGCCGCTTCGGTGCTGGTCATCGATGGCGACAACAAGATTTATCCGGCGAGTGTCGTCGGGTTTGACCATGCCACCGGCTTCGGCCTGCTGCGCGCCAAACCGGCGCCGCCTTGCGCACCGGTCGAACTTGGCGATTCTTCGTCCCTGACCGAACTGCAGGGACTGGTGGTCGCCGGTCACGAAGGTGCGGGAGGTGTCAGCGGCGCGGCACTGGTGTCGCGGCGGCGCTTCACCGGCTGGTGGGAGTACATGATCGACGATGCGCTGTTCACCGCGCCGCCGCGCTATGAACACAGCGGTGCGGCGTTGTTCGACAGTGAAGGACGGCTGGTCGGCATTGCTTCGCTGTGGGTCAGCGACGCGCTGAATACTGGCATGGCCTTCCCGGGCAATATGTTCGTGCCGATCAATCTGCTGAAAGACGTGCTGCCCGATCTGGTGAAGTCGGGGCGGCGCCGCGGCGACAAGAGGCCCTGGCTGGGGCTCAATACCGAACAGCTCGAAGGCAATGTCGTGGTGTCGCGGGTGCTGCCCGATTCGCCGGCCGAACACGCCGGCATTCAGCGTGGCGACATCATCCTCGGCGTCGGCGGTGATTCCATCGGCGGCCAGAGCGAGTTTTATGAAAGCCTGTGGTCCAGCGGCGCCGCCGGCAGTGATGTCACACTGCACATCGTGCGCGACAAATCGGTGCGACATCTGATCGTGCAGACCGGCGACCGACTCGATTATCTGCAGCCGTGGCGGCTGGCATGAAAGCGCGCAACGCGGGTGCGGCCTGCGCTATAGTCGTCAGCATTCCAACCGGGGTATAGCCATTGTGAAAGTCGGACTGTTCGTCACTTGCCTTGTTGATCTCATGCGCCCGCGCATCGGCTTTGCCGCACTCGAACTGCTGAAAGAGGCCGGTTGCGACGTGGTAGTGCCTGAAGCGCAGACCTGCTGCGGCCAGCCCGGATACAACTCCGGTGATCGTGTCTCGGCCATTGCGCTGGCACGCAAGGTCGCACGTGAATTTGCCGACTGCGAATACGTCGTCGCGCCCTCGGGTTCCTGTGCCGGCATGATCCGTTCGCATTACCCGGAAATGCTCAAAGACATTCCGGAAGAAGAGCGCGCCGCACTGACCACGCTGTCGGCGAAGACTTACGAGCTGACGGATTTTCTGGTGAATGTGGTGCGGTTTACGCCGGATAAAAAATCATCAATAAAAACAATTACTTATCATGACTCCTGCTCGGGCTTGCGCGAGCTTGGCGTGAAACAGCAGCCGCGCACATTGCTGGCGCAGGTGCAAGGCGTTGAACTGCGCGAGATGAACGAGTGTGAACAGTGCTGCGGTTTCGGCGGCGCCTTCGCATTGAAGTTCGGTGAGATCTCTTCGCATATCGCCGAACGCAAATGCGAAAACATCACCGGCAGCGGCGCGGATGCCGTGGTGCTCGGCGATCTCGGCTGCATGCTCAATATAGAAGGGCGCCTGCGGCGGCGTGGTGACGCGAAGACGCAGGTGCTTCATGTGGCCGAGGTGCTGTCGAGGAAATGACTGGTCTAAACCGGTCTCCGATTTGCCGGTTGCTAATTTGCTTTACAGGTTTTCCTGCTATCAAAATCTAGAGGATTTTTGCTCTGGTAATAGTCCGCCGTTGCGCATGACATGGGCGTCTTTTTTTGAGAAATTGAAATCGCAGTCCACCGTCATCTTTGATTCAATCTTGCAAATCGCAAAAAAATGACAAACAAACTTCCCAGGATATTGGTATTCAGCGGTGATGCAAGGGATTGCAAAACCTTGCGTGATGCCATCGGCGAGGAATATGAATTCCAGGAGGTTACAAGCATGGGGGATGCCATGAGGCAATGTCTCGCATTCCCGGCACCCGATGCCGCACTGGTCAGCTATGTTGACTCGGAGTTTGACGGCCGTAATTTTCTGGCGTGGATGAAAGGCCGGCCAGACACTTCAATCATACCGGCGATTGTTATTTACGAGAGCGAGTGGCAGGCCAGGGGGGGCATCGGATTTCTGGATGGGGCGTCTGATTATGTAACGAAGTCCTTCAACCTTGTCGCGCTTGCATCGAGGCTCAGGACACTGATTGAGCTTGCTCGTTTCAG
>JBILYA010000197.1:0-4737 GCA_044378065.1 Burkholderiales bacterium
GTTCTTCTTGTGGGGATGCACGATGGTAGTGCAATGCGGAGGGCTGCTCAATCTCGGCGGGGCGTCGTTATAATCGGGCAGTCCAATCAATTTTCCGGAGCCGTCATGATCCCGTCGAAACGCCTGCCTTATGTGCCCATGATCGACCGTCCGCCGATGAAGCCGCCCGCGGGCGTGCGGCTGATTGTGTGGCCGGTGGTTAATGTCGAGGTGTGGGACATCAAGCGGCCGATGCCGCGGCAGGTGCTGCCGCCGCCAACGCACATCACGCGCCTGCCGGACTTCGCGCACTGGGCCTGGCATGAATACGGTAACCGCGTCGGCTTCTGGCGCATCAAGCAGGCTCTCGACGAACTCGATATCAAGGCCTCGCTGTTCACCAACGGTCGCATCTGCACCGATTACGTGCGCATCGCCGAGGAATCGCTGAAATCCGGTTGGGAGTTCGTCGGCCATTCCTGGGACCAGCAGCCGACCCATATCGAAAAAGACCAGCGCGCGATGATCCAGCGCACGGTCAAGCAGATCAAATCCTTTACCGGCAAGGCGCCCGTCGGCTGGCTGGCGCCGGGACTGACCGAAACCCTGTTCACACCGGATTACCTGGCCGAAGCCGGCATCAAATACCTCGCTGACTGGGTGGTCGACGACGAACCCTGCGAAATCAAGACCGCCCACGGTAACGTCGTGTCGATGCCCTACACGCTGGAGCTGAACGACATCGCGATGATGATGGTCCAGCACAACGTCGCTTCGGAATTCGAATCACGCTGCATGGATCAGTTCGAGCGGCTGTATGAAGAGGGCAAGGACCGGGTGAAGGTGATGTGTATCGCCGTGCATCCTTACATCTCGGGCGTGCCGCACCGGATCAAGTATTTCGAGAACGTGTTCCGCCGTTTGCGCGATCAGCCGGGGGTGGTGTTCTGGACGGGGGAGCAGATCCTCAACTGGTACCAGCGTTCGGCGAGGAAGCCGGCGCAGACGCCGGTGAAGGCCAAGCGCCGCCGCTAATCCAGCATCGCAAAGAAACTGGCGCCGAAATCCTTGCGGTATTTGTCAGTCACCGGACTGACAGCTACCGCGAAGGCGCGGTGCTCTTCCGCAGTCAGCTTGACCACTTCGTTCTGAGAAGGGTCCAGCCGTTTGAGCATTTCTTCATCTTCTGCGGCCGCCAGTTGTCGTTGCAGCGTGGTGGCTTCTGCCGCCGCCTGACAGACAGCGCGACGCACATCATCTGGCCACGATTCGTATTGCTCACGGTTACACATCAGACAGGCCACGCCATAAACATGGCCTGACATCGTGATGTGGCGGTGGTGTTTGTGGATGTTGAAGTTGACGATGTTGGTCAGCGGATTGTCCTGGCCGTCAAAACGGTCACCGCCGATCTGTTCGACAAAAATCTTGATGTCTTCCAGGATCGGTTCGATGCCGAGCAGGCGCAGCGATGCGGCCTGCACTTCGCTCATCTGGATGCGAATGCGCAGGCCTTTGCAGTCGGTGGGTTTGCGGATCGGCCGCAGCTTGTTGCTGAAGTGGCGGAAACCGTTGTCCCAGTATGCGAGGAGCTGGAAGGGTGACTGCGCCGCAGTTTTGGCGCGCAGCGACTGACCGAGTTTACCGTCGAGGACTTTGTAGGCTGCCGGCCGGTCCGGGAACAGGAAGGGCAGATCAAACAGTGCCAGTTCCGGCACCCATTTCGCGTAACGCAGCGACGAGATGTAACACATCGACAATTCGCCGCTTTCGACCATGCCCGGCAGATCGCCGGATTTGTGGCCCAGTGCCAGCACGTCGGGGACGAACTGGAAATCGACTTTACCGCCGGCTTCGCGCTGCAGCACCTCGCCGAAACGCAGGCAGGCGCGGGTGTGGATGGAGGCGGGTTTCTGGTAGCCGCCGAGGCGGATGACGATGGGAGTCATGGTTTTCCGGTGAATGGTTTGTCACAAAATGCCGGTGATCATCGACAGCGCAATGACGAACAACAGTACCGCTACCAGTTTCTGGATGCCGGGCAGCGTGGCCTTGTGCAGGTAACGGTTGCCCAGCACCGAGCCGGCCAGTGCAGCGCAGACCGCGGCGGCCAGCAGTGCGTAATCGAATTCGGGGTGTTGGTTCACGATCAGTTGCGCATACATCGATAACCGCGACAGATCGATGAGGAAGGCGACGGCGGCGCCCGTGGCGACATAACCGGCCTTGTCGAGCCCGGCCTTGACCAGGAAGGCGGAGCGCAGCGCACCCTGCAGACCGGCGAGCCCGCCGAAAAAGCCGCAGAGCAGGCCGCCGGGAATCTGGTGTTTGGGTGCAAACGTGATCTTGCGGAAGGCGGGCAGGAATTCGGCGCAGGCGAATACCAGCAGCAGGATGCCGATGATGACTTTTGCAGGGGCAACTTCAATATTGCGGCCGAGCAGGCTGTAGTGGAGCAGGGCCCCGGCTTCCGCCATGCGTACCAAGAGCAAGGCCCCGACGAGTGCACCGATTGCGGCGGGCAAGCCGAAGCGCAGCGTAATGGCGACATTCACATGTTTGCGGACCAGCAGCAGTTTGAAGATGCCGTTGAGAAAGTGGACGATGGCGGTCAGGGCGACGGCTTTTTCAATGGCGAAAAACAGCGCGAAGGCTGGCAGCAGCAGTGTGCCGAGGCCAAAGCCGGAGAAAAAGGTCATCACGGCGGCAAGGCCCGCAACCGTGCAGATGATCAGGAAACTCATGGTTGGAGCAAAACATGAAGCCGCGCCCGCTGGCAAGCGCAACGACGTCCAGAGTGTCGCGGCTATAGGCAAGAGGCGGTCAGGTGTGTCACAGTAATTGTCCGGTATTGCTGCGTCCGGATCGTGAGAAAAACATCAGGAGGATCGCCATGGAAATCAGTGGAATTCACCATATCAACATCGGCTGCCGTGAAAGCGATCTGCCGGCGATTGAAAAGTTTTACTGCGAAGGTCTGGGCCTGCATGTCGGTTTCAGGCCGGATTTTCCTTCGGGAGGTTTGTGGCTGTATTGCGGCAAACATCCGCTGGTGCATGTGGTCACGCGCTTCAAGCCAGACTGGAAAGGGCTCGACGAGAGCAAGAGCAGCTACGATCACACCGCCTATGACGTGAAGGGCGTGCAGGACTTCCGCGCACGCTTCAAAAAGATGGGCGTTCCCTTCGAAGAGCAGAACGTCCCCAACGCCGGTTTCCAGATGTTCCTGCGCGACCCGGTGGGTAACAAGGTGGAACTGAATTTTCCCAATGAAGAGGCGCCGGCCGAAGTGGCCAGCGGCACGCTGGCGGCGATGCAGTTCCCGGATCACGCCGGCAAGCGTTGAAACCGCAGTGAAAACAGCAGCAGGCTTTACTGATTAACTTTGGAGTAAGTAATTGAAATTATTGACTTTTATGGTGGACGGTGTGGTGCGCCCCGGCGTGCTGGACGGCAATATGGTGGTGGATCTGTCGGCGGCTGGGCTGCCGGTGGATGCAACGGGCGACCTGATGTGTATCGTGCGCGGCGGCGACTCGCTGCTGGGGCGCGTGCGTGAGGCGCTGGGCGGCAGTCAGCGCCGCGAATATGCGCTCGACAAGGTAAAGATCTGCGCGCCACTGTTCCATCCGTCGAAAATCGTTGCGGTCGGTCTGAACTATATCGACCACTGCAAGGAAGCCAATCTGCCGGTGCCGTCCGAGCCGGTGTTGTTCACCAAATGGCCCAACTCGATCACCGGTCCCTATGACGATCTGCACTGGCCCGAGAGCGTGACGAAGGAAGTGGATTACGAAGTCGAGCTCGGTGTGGTTATCGGCAAGCGCGGAACCAACATCAGCGAAAAAGATGCGCTGGATTATGTGTTTGGCTACACCGTGGTCAACGATGTGTCGGCGCGCGATCTGCAGTTCGCCAATGCCAAGCAATGGGACCGCGGCAAGTCGCTGGATACTTTCTGTCCCTGGGGGCCGTGGATCGTTACCCGTGACGACATCAAAAATCCGCATGACCTGACCGTGCGCACTGTGCTCAACGGCAAGGAAATGCAGATTTCCAATACCAAGAATCTGATTTTCAATATTCCGCAGATCATCGCCTATGCCTCGCAGGGCACAACGCTGATGCCTGGCGACCTGATTCCGACCGGCACGCCCTTTGGTGTCGGTTTCTCACGAACGCCGCCAGTGTTCCTCAAACACGGTGACGTCTGCGAGTGCGAAGTCCAGCACATCGGCAAGATCGTCAACAAGATCAATCTGAAATAAATCCGGGCAGGGGAATCATCCGATGAAGATCTGGTATCAAAGCATGTCGCGCCAGAAGGCGTGGGGGCACTACAACGAAGCGCTGCGGCGCATTCTCGACCGGGTCAAGGATCCGGATACCGAAATCGAGGTGCATGGCATCACCAAGCGCGGTGGACTGGCCGACCAGTTTCATTACCTCGACTATCTGGAGTCCGGCGAGGTCATGGAGAATGTGCAGATCGCGACGAAGCGCGGTTTCGATGCCTTCCTGATCGGCAATATCGGCGATCCCGGCCTGCAGATGTGCCGTGAGATCACCACGATGCCGGTTCTGGGCTTGTGCGAGACGGCGCTGCACACCGCCTGCATGATGGGGCAGAACTTTTCGCTGGTGACCATCAACGAGAAATTCACACCGCGGATCATTGATAACGTTCACCGCTACAAGCTGGAGCGGCGACTGTCGGCGGTCAATCGCATGAAGATCGACCGTATCAACGATCTCGAT
>JBILYA010000198.1:0-4709 GCA_044378065.1 Burkholderiales bacterium
GAGGACGGGCATTTGCTGGATCTGTTTAATGCGTGGACGCCAGATGCGGGGTTGCGGAAGAAGATCCTGGTGGAGAATCCGCGGAAGCTTTATCGCTTTAATTAAAGCTTCGCAGGACGGATGAAACCAACAGGTGTTTATCCGTCCTGCTTATTGATTTTCCATGACTACTTATTTGGCTTGACCAACTCCAACTCCGTCAAAAACGCCTTCAGCTCCGCATAATCCGCATCCATATACTTCTTCGTTTCCGCAGCATTGCGGTATTCGTTGTCCCAGTTATTCTCCGACAGTTCCTTTTTCCAGGCATCTGACTGCGTCAGTTGCTTCAGCGCATTATCCCAGTAGGCGATATGCGCCGGCGTCATGTTCGGCGCACCGACAAAACCGCGCCAGTTGGAGACGACAGCATCGGCACCCTGCTCCTTCCAGGTCGGTGTATTGGCGAATATGCCGCCCAGACGCTGCGGTGAAGCAATCGCAACCAGCCGCACGGTGCCGGCCTCGACATATTTGCGCATCAGGCCGACCGAACCGGGCACCGCATCGACGTGGCCGCCCAGCAGCGCGGTGATGGCGTTGCCGCCGGATTGGAATACCGGCGTCTTGGTTTTACGGAGATCGATGCCCGATACCTTCAACGCCATCGCGATTCCCTGATGGTTGGGGTTACCCAAGCTGGTGGCCACACCGAAACTCAGTGCGCCCGGGTCTTTTTTCAGACGGTCGATAATTTCTCGGCCGCTCTTGATCGGTGAATCCGCTTTCACCGCAACAGTGATGTATTCATCAAACAGGATCGCCAGCGGCGTCAGTTGGGTATAGGTCAGCGGCGCGCGGCCGGAGATGTGGTTGGTCAGCAGGCTTTTCGAGGCGATGGACACAAAGTGGCCATTGCCGGGATGCGCCTGCAGGTAGGTATAGGCAATCGCACCGCCGCCGCCCGGCTTGTTGTTGATGGTGATCGACGCAGTCCCAGCGAGCTTGCGCTCCTGCAGGATGCTTTGCACCAGACGGCCGGTTGAATCCTGACCGCTGCCGGGCGCGGTGTTGATGACAATTTCAATGACTTTATCCGGCTGCCAGGCTTGCGCCATTGCCGGCAGGCTGGCGACCAGCATGGTAGCGCCGAGGGCTGCCTGCATGGCCACTGACATCGCGTTGCGCTGTTTCGAATCGTTCATTGGTGCCGCCTCCTCCGTAATTGACAACCGATGGTCGAATTGCAGCGCAGCATTTAACTGCTCCTCGCTGCAGCTCCTAGCCAGGGCCGGTCCTTGTAATAATTCGTTTCGAATCCTCCGATCTTTGCAGAATACTGCTGGGTGCGGGCGATATCGTCCAGCCCCTCGAGCAGGCAGCGTTTGCGCACCTCGTGAATCTCGAATTTGTGCGCCTTGCCCTGCACATCGGTCACCGTCTGCGCGGCAAGGTCGACGCTGACCGTGGCGCCGGGCTGGTCCTGCAGCTGGCGACGGATCGCGGCGCAATGCTCCTCCGGCAGCGTCAACGCAAGCAGGCCGTTTTTGGCGCAGTTGGCGGCAAAAATATCGCCAAAGCTCGGCGCGATCACGCAGCGGATGCCGAATTCATACAGCGCATAGACAGCAGTCTCACGCGAGGAGCCGCAACCGAAGTTGCGGTCGGCAACAATGATGCCGGACTGGTCGTATGGCGCCGCATTGAGCATGAACTCCGTCTGCGTGCCGTCAGGCTTGAAGCGCGAGTCATAGAACAGGATCTCGCGGTATTTGGGCCCGCGCGGCACCTTGTTGAAGCGCGTCGGGCACAACTGGTTGGTGTCGATGTTCGCTTCGTGCATGGGCACGGCGATCGCGGTCAGTGTGGTAAATGGCTGCATGTTTATAACCTATTGATTTATTTAATTATTTCTCTGACATCAGCAAGGCGGCCCTTGATCGCGGCGGCTGCCGCCATCGCCGGGCTGAGCAGATGAGTGCGCCCGCCCGGCCCCTGCCGGTTGCGGAAATTGCGGTTCGAGGTCGAAGCGCAGCGTTCTCCCGGCTGCAGGTTGTCGCCGTTGATCGCGGTGCACAGCGAGCAGCCCGGATCGCGCCATTCAAAACCGGCGTTGATGAACACCTGATCAAGCCCTTCGGCTTCAGCCTGGCGTTTAACGGCCATTGATCCCGGCACCACCCAGGTCATGACCTTGGCCTTGCCGTGTTTCGCCACAGCCGCTGCGGCGCGCAGGTCTTCAATACGGCCGTTGGTGCAGGAGCCAATGAACACGCGATCGAGTTGAATGTCCTGCAGCGCCATGCCGGCACGCAGGCCCATGTATTCAATGGCGGTTTCGTATTCAGCACGTTTTTTTGCATCCTTGATGCCGGCGGGATCGGGCACCACGCCGGTGACCGGCAGCGCCTGCTCCGGGCTGATGCCCCAGGTTGCCGTCGGTGCGATCTTCGAAGCGTCCAGCGTCACTTCCTTGTCGAAGGTCGCACCGTCATCGCTCGCCAGTGCACGCCAGGCTTCCAGCGCCTGCGTCCAAGCCTTGCCTTTGGGTGCGTAAGGCCGGCCTTCGACATAAGCGAAGGTTTTGTCATCGGGCGCGATCAAGCCGACACGGGCGCCGGCTTCGATCGACATATTGCAGATGGTCATACGCCCTTCCATGCTCAGATTGCGGATCGTCGAGCCCGCATACTCAATGGCATGACCGGTCGCACCGTCGACGCCGATCTGAGCGATCAACGCGAGAATCACGTCTTTTGCAGTAACACCGAAGCCCAATTCGCCGTCGATGGTGACGCGCATGGCCTTGGGTTTGCGTTGCCACAGCGCCTGCGTCGCCATCACATGTGCGAATTCGGAAGCGCCGACGCCGTAAGCGAGGCAGCCGAAGGCGCCGTGCGTGGACGTGTGCGAATCATTACCGATGACAAACAGCCCCGGCTGGATGATGCCCTGCTCCGGCGGCACGATGTGCATGATGCCCTGTTGCTCGTGCGCCATGCCGAACAGCGTGACACCGTATTTGTTCGCCATGTCCTGCATGTCGATCACCATATTGCGGATGCCGGCATCGGGGATTCCATCCGTGCCCTTGGCACGACCGGTGGTCGGCACATAGTGATCGGTGAAGGCGTAAATCTGCCCGGGCTTGAGCACCTTGCGCCCGGTTTTCTCCAGCTCGGTAAACGCATGCAGCGTGTTTTCCTGGGCAAGAGCGACGTCGACATACATCAGCGACTCACCTTCGTCGGTGAGAATGTGGTGCGAGTTCCAGAGTTTCTCGATGATCGATTGCGGTTTGTTCATGAAACCTTGTTCCGGTTGTTGCAGTTGTTCGTTATTGATCAGAGCAGTTCACGCACGTCGGTGAAATGCCCTTTGAGGGCTGCCGCCGCAGCCATCGCCGGGCTGACCAGATGCGTGCGGCCACCTGGACCCTGACGGTTGCGGAAATTGCGGTTTGACGTGGATGCGCAGCGCTCGCCCGGCTTCAACTGGTCGCCGTTGATGGCGGTGCACAGCGAGCAACCCGGGTCACGCCATTCAAAACCGGCGGCGATGAGAATCTTGTCGAGGCCTTCCTGCTCTGCCTGCGCCTTGACCCGCTTCGATCCCGGCACCACCCAGGCCGGCACCACGGCCTTGCCGCGTTTCGCCACTTCGGCGGCGGCCCGCACGTCTTCGATACGGCTGTTGGTGCAGGAGCCGATGAATACACGATCAATCCTGATGTCCTGCAGCGCCATGCCGGCTTGCAGACCCATGTAATCCAGGGCCATGGTCCAGTCGCTGCGCTTGCGTTCGTCAGGGGCATTGCGCGGATCGGGGACGACGCCGTCCACAGGACCGGCCATTTCGGGATTCACGCCCCAGGTCACCATGGGTTCGATCTCTACGGCATCCAGCGTCACTTCACGATCAAACACCGCACCGGTTTCCGTCGGCAGCGCCAGCCAGCGCGCCATCGCGACATCCCATTCCGCACCTTTTTTCGGGGCATACGGGCGACCATCCATATAGGCATAGGTCGTGTCATCGGGTGCGATCATGCCGCAGCGCGCACCGGCTTCGATGGACATATTGCAGACCGTCATACGGCCTTCCATGCTCATCGCGGCAAAGGTGGAACCGGCATATTCAATGGCATGACCAACGCCACCTGCAGCGCCAATCTTGCGGATGATCGCAAGAATAATGTCCTTGGGCGCGACGCCGAAACCAAGTTTGCCGTTAACGGTGATGCGCAGCTTTTTCGGTTTGCGCTGCCAGGTCGCCTGGGTCGCCATCACATGCGTCATATCAGAGGCACCCATACCGAAGGCCACCGCACCGAAAGCGCCGTGCGTGGAGGTATGCGAATCTGCACCGGCAATCAGCAGACCGGGCTGGGTGATGCCCTGCTCCGGCGGCACGATGTGCAGGATGCCCTGACCCGGATCATCAAAGCCGAAGAGCTTGATGCCGTGCAGCTTGGTGTTGTCGTGCTGCGCGATCACCATATTCCGGATTTCATCAACAGCAATCCCGGCAATGCCCTTCTCGCGGCCGGTGGTCGGCACGTAATGATCGGTGAAGGCAAAAACCTGATGCGGGCGAGCGACCGACTGGTTGCGCCGCTTCAGCGCCGCAAAGGCATGCGAAGACCCTTCATGGATCAGTGCGCGATCGACATAGAGCAGTATCTCGCCCTCTTCTTCCGCCACGACGTGGCTGTCCCAGATTTTGTCGAA
>JBILYA010000200.1:0-4681 GCA_044378065.1 Burkholderiales bacterium
GCGAATCAAAGCTGTTTAGTGGATAACCGCCGGTTCCTGCAGGCCGTTCTGGCGGGAAACCAGGCGCTGCATGAGCTTGAGGTCGCGCGTAGTCAGCCGAAGCGCAGCATCCACCCAGACGCCGACGATATCTTCGAGTTCTTCGTAGGTGATCTGATGCACCCGGCGCCGCACTGCAGCAAGCGCGGCGAGGCCGTTGCGCGAACGCGAGCGCTGCTTGATCAGGGCGTTGACGGCGGCTTCACCGGCGCCGTCTTCGGCCACCACATCGATGACGCCCAGATCACGCATTTCCTCGGCACTGTAGATCTTGCCGGAGGAGATGATGTCTTCGGCCTTGCGCTGGCCGACTTTGCGGTCAAGGAAGGAGTAGGCGCCCATGCCGGGGAACAGGTTGAAGAGGATTTCCGGAAAACCGAAACGCGCGCTTTTTTCAGCGACGATGACGTCGCTCGACAGCGCCGCCTCAAAGCCGCCGCCAAGGCATTCACCCTGCACCAGCGACACGGTGGTCAGCGGCAGGTCATGGCCGCGGTAGTTGCGGTAGAGAACGTCGATGCAGGCGCGGCCGTAGGTGGTCAGTGCGCTGCGGTCCCGGTTGTCGATTTTCTGGCGGAACAGATCGAGGTCACCGCCGAGTTGGAATACGCCGGGCATGCCGGAGGCGAGGATCACGTATTCGATCGGCTCCTCGCTGTCACCGCAGGCGATGACGCCGTCGCTCTCGGCGATGAAGTTGTAATAGGCGCGGATGTCCGCGAGCAGTCCGGCGTTGAAGCATGGGCGTGGCGCCGCAGTCCAGCGCGACCACAGGGCGCGGGTCTGCCGGTCGAAACGGGCATTTAGTTGAGGGGAAAAGCGGAATTCGGCACTACTTCTGAAATCGGGTTTGACTACGGCGTGGTGTACGTCAATGACAGCGGCCGGAACTTGCATTTCCATGATGAGTATCCCCTCGGATGGTTTAATGGATTGGCGGAACGGATGGCATTCCCTGAGGCTCTTTAATGCGATAAGCGCAGGGTTGGCAAATCTAACAAATTGAGAGGTTTTAAAAAACACCCACTAAAACAATGATTTAAATATCAAAAATTACCAGATATAGTGGTGTAATGATGATATTGAAGGCACTTGCATTCACATCAGGAGGCAGGGGTCCAATTGATGTAATGACTGAATGGGCATTTCTTCGCAAAAGCGTTTCCGAAGGTCTGTGATTATTGTTTGACTATGGAATGACGAGCCGTTAAAACAGTCGCCGCGTCGGTTGTTGATCTTCAAAGATTTCACTTCGCCAAATATCGGATTTATTCGTGCTGCTGCGCTCCATTCTCCGGCCGATAATCGGACTGCTGTTTCGCGTCCAGTTGAGTGGCCATTTAAGCCAGCTTTCGAGCGGACGCCCACTAGTGGCTGTCAATCATGACTCGTTACTCGACGCGCTGCTGGTGGGCCTGTTCCTGCCGGGCAATCCTCTTATTGTTTTGCCCCGAGCGCTTTCGGGGCATCGCGTGGGGCGACTGGTTCGATGTGTGGCGGATTGCACCGAGCTCGGCGGCGAGGGCAATTACACCGTCAAGGGCCTGGTGCGCGTCCTGCGCTCGGGACGCCCGGTGGTGGTGTTTCCGCAGGACCGCGTGACGACGACCGGCAGCACGATGAAGGTTTACGGTGCAGCGGCGCTGATTGCGGCGCGTGCTGACGCCGACATCTTGCCTTTGCGCATCGAAGGCACGCTTTATACCCGTTGGTCATTGACCGGACCCCGCTGGCCGCACCGCCTGTTATCGCGGGTCGTACTGGCGGTTCAGCCATCGACGCACTTGCCGGCACGTAGCGGCTTCGGCGGTATGCGCCGCCGGCAGCAGGCCGACGACCTTATGCGTATCCTCCAGCGCTCAATGGCGGATGCCGCGCCGCGCCGCACGCTGTTTGAAGGGTTGGTGGAAGCGGCGGCGCTGTACGGTCGCCGTACCCGCATCATCGAAGACCTGCGTCGTCAGGTGAATACTTACGGCGATCTGCTCAAGGGCAGTTTGGCGCTTGGGCGGCTTACCGCGCGATCCACCGAGCCCGGCGAGCGGGTTGGTGTGATGTTGCCTAACCTCGGCGCAACGGTCTGTCTGGTGTTCGGCCTGACCTCCCGCGGCCGTATCGCCGCCATGCTCAATTATTCGAGTGGCGTTGAGGCGCTGCGTACCGCTTGTGTTGCAGCATCCCTGCGCACCGTGATCACCTCCCGCGCTTTCATCAAGACCGTCAAACTTGAGCATTTGATGGTGGCCTTTGAGAACTGCCAAATCATCTATCTGGAGGATTTGCGCGACTCGATCACCCTCGCCGACAAGCTGTGGGTCATCCGCGCGCTGCTGCGGCCGCTTGCCGCACTGCCAGCACAGGATCCCGCATCGCCGGCAATTGTGCTGTTTACTTCAGGTTCGGAGGCGCGGCCCAAGGGCGTTGTCATCAGCCACGACACCATGCTCGGTGTGATGGCGCAGCTGCGTGCGGCGATTGATTTTGGACCCGACGATAAATATCTCAACGCATTGCCGATGTATCACACCTTCGGCCTGATCGCCTGCACGCTGATGCCCTTGTTGTCGGGTACGCGGCTATTCCTGTACACCAATCCGCTGCATTACAAGGTGATCCCTGAATATGCCTATACCCGCGACTGCACTTATATCTTTGGCACAAGCACCTTCCTTGGTAATTACGCGAGGCAGGCGCATCCCTACGACTTTCGCCGCGCACGCTTCGTGATTTCCGGTGGCGAGAAGCTCAATCCCGAAGTGTCTAAGTTGTGGTTCAGCAAATTCGGCCTGCGTGTTTATGAAGGTTATGGTGCGACCGAGTGTGGTCCCGCAATGTCGCTGAACACAGCGCTCGCTTTCCGTGCCGGCAGCGTGGGCCGTTTTCTGTCCGGCATCGAATACCGCATCGTCCCGGTGCCCGGTATCGAGGAGGGCGGCGTGCTGCATGTGCGCGGCCCCAACCTGATGCTGGGTTATATGTTTTCGGATGCACCCGGCGTGTTGCAGCCGCCGCGCTCCGAACTGGGTGCCGGCTGGTACAACACGGGTGATGTGGTCAGTGTCGATGAGGACGGTTTTGTCACCATTCACGGTCGCGTCAAACGCTTTGCCAAGATTGCCGGCGAGCTGGTATCGCTGGAGCGCGTCGAGCACATTGCTTACCAGGCTTCGCCCGATTTCAAGCATGCCGCATTGGTGGAAATGACCCATACCGGTGAAAGCACGGTGCTGCTGACCACCGATCCCAAGCTGGATCGTATTACGTTGCTGCATGCGGCGCGTATGATCAATGCGCAGGATCTGGCGGTGGCGCGTCGGGTACTGAAGGTGGATACGCTGCCGCTGCTCGGGTCCGGCAAAGTGGATTATGTGACTCTCAAACAGCAGTCGCTGTCATAATGTCAGCAACAAGCTTATTCCGGTAACGGTATGAAGGGGAAGCTGAATATGTCGGAAAAGCAAAAGAGCAACGGCGCAACGCCGGTCTGGGATATTCCGGTGCGGTTTTTCCATTGGTCGCTGGTGCTGCTCATTGCATTCTCGTGGCTGTCCGGCGAGATGGAATGGATGGAATGGCATCTGTATTCCGGTTATGCCGTGCTCGCGCTCGTGCTGTTCCGCGTGATCTGGGGTTTTGTCGGCAGCACTCATGCGCGTTTCAGCAGTTTTATTTACGGCCCCGGCGCCGTCATCGCCTATATCCGCACCCTGCCGTCGCGTACCGCGGCGAAGTTCGCCGGACATAATCCGCTGGGCGGCATCAGTGTCGTGCTGATTCTGCTCTGCGTGCTGGTGCAGGCCGGCACCGGGCTGTTTTCCAATGACGATATCCTGACTGAAGGCCCGCTCTACAAGCATGTCACCAAGGAGCTGAGCGACTGGCTGACGACCATCCACAAATACAACTTCAATCTGTTGCTCGCGCTGATCGGCGTGCACATCAGCGCGGTGCTGTATTACCTGTTCTATAAGTCGGAGAACCTGATCAAGCCGATGTTCACCGGACGCAAGCATGTGCCTGCGGGCACTGCACCGGCGACGATGCGCAGCACGTTGCTGGCTGTGATATTGCTGGCGGTCTGTGCGGCGGGGGTCTGGGCGCTGATCAAAATCTGATGTTGCATGACGGTAATAAAAAAGCCGCCCGAAGGCGGCTTTTTTATTGAATGCTGCAACTTCCCGATTATTTGGTGCGGAAATTGTCGTGGCAGGCGGCGCAGGATTTGCCGAGGGCGGCAAACTGGCCACGCACGGCATCAACGTCCTTGGCAGTCTTGGCCACTTGCACCATCTTGGCGGATTCAGCCTGGAAACCGTCCATCACCTTTTTGAAGCCGGCAGCATCAGACCAGATTTCCGGCTTGGCGCGGGTTTCAGCGCCCTTGTCGGAGCCGGCAGCAAACGCGTCGGGCGCATGGGATGCCATGGCGGCGACGACTTCAGCGTTTTTCAGAAACACGGCCTGATCAAACGGCATCTGGCCTTTGACCATGGCGCCCAGCGGACGCATATGCCATGCCGTGACGGTGTAAAGACCTTTGCGGTATTTGATGACGTCTTCCGGCTTGGCTTGAGCGAACGCGGTGCCGCTGGCGAGCAGCGTCGAGGTGCCGATAAGGGCTGCGATCAGTGCGTGTTTCATG
>JBILYA010000201.1:0-4656 GCA_044378065.1 Burkholderiales bacterium
CAGGAATACATGTTTGCCCTGGATGCGTTTGATTTCATCCGCACTCGGCGAGATGAAACGCATGCCCTTGGGGTTGTTGGCAATGTTCATGAACGGCGGCCAGCCGACGCCGCCGCCCCACATCGCCGCGGCCTCGCCGCCGTTGACCAGGGGCGGACCGTCACCGGCTTTTTCCAGCAGCCGCGCGTCGAAGTCTTTCTTGATGTCGAGACCGAGGCCGTCAAAAACATAACGTGCCAGCACGACAAAACCCGAGCTCGATGCCCCCCACACCACCGTCTTGCCGACGAGATCGCTGATGCTTTGGTACGGGCTGTCAGCGCGCACCATGAACATGCCTGCCTGCGAATAAGTGGCATTGATGATGCGGATGTTCTTGCACGGCGCGCGGCCGATGCCGTTGATCGCCTCGTAAGTCACCTCGCCGGTGGCCAGCGCGATGTCGAGCGAACCGTCTTCAATGCGCCCGACGTTTTCACCGCTGCCCTTGGTGTTGATCGGCTCGATATCCAGCGTCGCATCGGTCGCATTCAGCACTTCTGCATAAGGCCAGCCATAGGCAGGGAAGCCGCCGCCGGGGGTCGCCGTACCAAGAACCACTTTGGTTTTTTGCGCTGCCATTTCTGCCCCTCCTCCAAGGTTCGAATGCCGCATGAAAATCAGATTGGCAGGTTCAAGTCTGCCGCAGATCAGAGTTTGACGCCGGTCGCTTCTTCCCAGTAACGCACGATCTCGGTCTGGTCGACCTTCGCGCCGACCTTGGTCGCCGCGTCGTTCCACAGTTCCGACACTTTTTCACCCAGCGGCACTGCCGCGTCAATGGCATGCGCCATATCAACCGCAATCTTCACATCCTTGGCGATGAAGCCAAGCGCCATGCCCGTGGCGTATTTGTGCGTGAGAATCTGCGGGATGACTTTTTTCTCGATCGGGTGATTGCGTCCGGCACACATCGGCACCAGCGCATCGGCCATCATTTTCGGATCAAGACCGAACTTCTTGCCGATGGTCAGCGCCTCGATGGCATTGATCAGCGCGCAGGCATTGACGTAATTGGCCAACGCCTTCATCGCATGCGCCGATCCCACCGGGCCGCAATGGGTTACCCCGCGGCCCATCGCCTTCAGCACCGGCGTGCAGCGCGCCACCAGTTCATCGCTGCCGCCGGCCATGATGTCCAGCGTACCGTCCTTGGCAAAGACCACGCCGCCCATCACCGGCGCATCGACCATGTGCAGGCCGAGCTTTTCCAGCGCTTCCGCTGTTGTGCGCGTACCCGTCGGATCGCAGGTACCCATGTCGATCAGCACCGCACCTTTGGACATTGCAGCGGCGGCACCCCCGTCCAGCATGACCTTGCGCACGATCTTGTCGTCGGGAAGCATGGTGACAATCGCGTCCGCACCCCGCGCGAGATCCGCCAGCGATGCGGCAGCCTTGCCGCCGTGCTGGGCGACAAACGCCGCCGCAGTCTCGGCCCGGGCATCAAACACCGTGACATCAAATCCGCCCTTCAGCAGATTCGCCGCCATCGGATTGCCCATATTGCCGACGCCGATGAAACCGATTTTTCTGATCGCCGTCATGTCGTTTCCTTGGTTTACCAGAGCGCGCCGCGCGCGGTGATCGGCCACAGGGCCTCGACCTTGCCGCCGCGCACGCAAACGAAATGGTCGTACAGATTGACCGTCGGATCGCAGTGGCCGGGGATCAGCTTGAGTTTGTCGCCGAGCGCAAACCCTGCGGAACCGTTCATCTTGATCACGCCGTGTTCATCCGAAGCCTTGAGGAATTCCGCCTGCGGAAAATCCGCGACCCGCGGCATGCCCGAATCAATACTCGATGCCTTGAGTCCGGCATCAACGATGGCCATGTCGACCCGCGTGCGACTCATCACCGTGGTCCACACAAACAGGCTGTGCTCGAAACGCGGGATGCCGCTTTCGGTCCAGTCGTTTTTGGCGTAATCGGCGTCCATGAAAATGTAGGAGCCGACCTGCAGCTCGTCATATACCGAACTGGCCGCCTCAAACAGATACGTGCCGGTGCCGGCCCCGGTGACCTTGCCGCGGGGCAAGCCGGCTTTTTCGATCAGCGCCAGCGTGCGTTGCACACCATCCACGGCCGCAGCAATTGCCGCACGGCGCTCCTCGACCTTGCGCATATGCTGCGCGCCGCCCTGATAAGCCTGCAGACCGGCATAACGCAGGTTCTTGCAGGCAGCAATGGCCTGGGCGATTTTCAGCGCCGGTTCGCCGGGCTCGACGCCGCAACGGTTGGCGCCGACATTCACTTCGACCAGCACATCGATGGTGACGCCGAACTCGCGCGCGGCGGCATCAATGTCTTTGACGTTACCGGCATCGTCGGCGCACACCGCGACTTTGGCCTGTTTCGCCAGCGCGGCCAGACGACGCAGCTTGATGGCACCGACCACTTCATTCGCCACCAGCACATCGGGCACGCCGCCCTCAACCATCGCCTCGGCTTCGCTGACTTTCTGGCAGCACACGCCGACCGCACCCAGCGCGATCTGACGCAAGGCAATCTGCGGGCACTTATGGCTCTTGGCATGCGGCCGCAGCATGATCTTGCGGCCGGCAATCGACTCCTGCAGGCGCTTCAGATTGCCTTCGAAAGCATCGAGATCAAGAATCAGCGCCGGCGTATCGACTTCGGCCAGCGACATGCCCGGCCGCGCCGGTGGAATATGCGGCATGAATTACGCCGTTTTCGGACCGAGGCCGGGATCGTAGTAACCGCCGGCCATCGTGCCGTCGGCCGCCTTGCCGATGATGCCGTGCGACAGATCCTTCACCGCGAAAAACATCGCATCCTCTTCGGGCATCGCAATCGTGTAATGCACGATGTTCGCCGGAAAATACAGCAGCGTGCCGGGGCCGCAGATCTGCTCGGGGCCGTCGCCGACCTTGACCCGCATCTGGCCTTTGACGATGTAATTCCACTGTTCGTTGGGATGCAGATGCGGGCGCGAGCCGGTGCCTTTTTCCTTGGTTACCAGCGTGCATTGCATGCGATCGCCCTCGATCACCGGACCCAATGCCGTGGAATAGCCGGTACCGGCCTCGATCTTGTCCATCTCCGTCATCTGGAAAATGAACTTGCCGTTGCCGGCCTTGATGGCGCCTTTGGTCTTGGTTTCTGCGTCAGCCATGATGTCAGTCTGTTCCCGGTGAATTAAATAACCGCTTTGAGTCCGGCCTGTTCGGCACCGTAGGCGCAGCAGGCTTCATCCTCATCACCGGTGCCGCCGCTGGCGCCGGCAGAACCGACGATATTGCCGGCGGCATCCTTGATCAGCACGGCGCCGGTCTGCGGCAGGAACTTGCCCTGCGCCGTTGCCGCCAGCGTAATCATGAAATTGGGGTTTTCTTTGGCGCGGCCGGCCAGCGCACGACTGGAAGCGCCCATCGCCACTGCACCCCAGGCTTTGCCCAGCGCCACATCAAAGCGGAACATCGACGCGTTGTCCTGGCGTTGCGCGGCAACAATATGACCGGAGGGATCGAGCACCACAACGGCCAGCGGGTTCACTTTCATTTCCTTCGCCTTCGCGAAGGCTTTTTCAATCAGGGTATTGGCCTGCTGCAGGGTGATCTTGGACATGATTCCTCCGTGGATGGATGGTGACCGCAACCGGGGCAGTACCGCCGGGGCGGAATGGCGCTGGCGACTATACCAAATGCCGCAGCGCCGGTGTCAACGCAGCGGCGACAACCCGCGCAAACAGCGCCGCTCGTCTACAATGCATGAACCGCAGTACAGGCTCTACAAACATAACAAGCCGCGGACCGGAATACCCGGAGAGGATGCACCCGACTCATTTCATGCAGCGCCCCGTGCCCGAGGTCTTATCCTGGGCGCTGACGCGCTTTACCCGGCTGATCACCGGCGCCCAGGCGCGCTGGCTTGGCTGTGCGCCCGTACCTGTGCAACGCATCTACTTCGGCAATCACAACAGCCATGCCGATTTCGCGCTGATCTGGGCTTCACTGCCCACGCCGTTGCGACGCATGACGCGCCCGGTCGCCGGCGCCGACTACTGGAACGCCAGCCCGCTGCGCCGTTACATCATTCATGAAGTGCTCCATGGCGTGGTCATTGAACGCAGCCGCGAAGGCAGTACGGTCGACCCGGTGGACATCATGGCCGCAGCGCTTGAGCGTGGCGATTCACTGATTCTGTTCCCGGAAGGCACCCGCAACACCACGGACGAACAACTGCTCCCGATCAAAAGTGGCATCTATCACCTGGCGCAGAAATGTCCGCAGATTGATCTGGTGCCGGTGTGGATGGAAAACCTCGGCCGCCTGCTGCCCAAAGGCGAGATCGTACCGGTTCCACTGCTGTGCTCGATCAGTTTTGGAACACCACTCAGACTGCAGCCCGGCGAAGACAAGGAAACTTTTCTGGGACGCGTCCGGGAGTCCCTGCTCGCCACCATGCGCGACGCGCGCCCGGCTGAGTCATGACGCATTTTCAGGGCACTTTGCTGATCACAGCGGGCGTATTCCTGCTGCTGGCGGGCGTTAGCGCGCTGGGGACATGGCTCAAGCTCGTGCGCGCTGAAGGCCGCCCGCACCCGCTGATCGACAATATTAATCAGCGCATCCAGGCCTGGTGGGCGATGACCTT
>JBILYA010000202.1:0-4633 GCA_044378065.1 Burkholderiales bacterium
CTGCAAACCCTGCAGTCTGGTCTGCCTTTTGACCTGACCGTCATCGATGTCGACAACGATCCGGCGCTGGAGCAGCGTTTCGGGGAATGGGTGCCGGTTCTGATGCATGGTGAGCGGGAGCTCTGTCATTACCATCTGGATAGTGCCGCAGTTACTGATTACTTGCGGAAAATCCGCTAAAATACACGGTCTTACGAACGGAACGGGGCACTCCGGGTAATCTTGGGTGCCCCTTTTTCTGGGCTATCCATTCTGATGCAGCATATCCGCAATTTTTCGATCATCGCCCATATTGACCACGGCAAGTCCACGCTGGCCGACCGGTTCATCCAGCATTGCGGCGGCCTGTCCGACCGCGAGATGGAATCCCAAGTTCTCGATTCGATGGATCTCGAGAAGGAACGGGGCATCACCATCAAGGCGCAGACTGCCGCCCTGAACTATAAGTCGCTGGATGGCAAGGTCTACCAGTTGAACCTGATCGATACCCCTGGACACGTCGACTTTTCCTACGAGGTATCCCGTTCACTGTCGGCCTGCGAAGGCGCTTTGCTGGTGGTGGATGCCTCACAAGGTGTCGAAGCGCAAACGGTTGCCAACTGCTACACCGCGATCGAACTGGGCGTCGAGGTGATCCCGGTGCTGAACAAGATGGACCTGCCGCAGGTCGAGCCGGAACGTGTAGCCGCAGAGATCGAAGACATCATCGGCATTCCGGCCAAGGACGCGGTGCGGGTCAGTGCCAAGACAGGCGAGGGCATTACCGAGATCCTGGAGGCGGTCGTGCACCAGATGCCGCCGCCAAAAGGGGATCCGTCAGCGCCGCTGAAAGCTCTGATTATCGATTCCTGGTTCGATAACTATGTCGGTGTTGTCATGCTGGTTCGAGTCATTGATGGCGAACTGAAGCCGAAAGACCGCATTCTGCTGATGGCCAGCGCCGGCAATTTCCTGTGTGAGCAGGTTGGTGTTTTTACCCCGAAATCACAGGCACGCGAGCGTTTGTCGGCCGGCGAAGTGGGTTTTGTCATCGCCGGCATCAAGGAACTGAAGGCGGCCAAGGTCGGCGACACCATCACGCTGCTGAACCGCCCGGCTACCGAACCGCTTCCTGGCTTCAAGGAAATCAAGCCGCAGGTGTTTGCCGGTCTCTATCCCGTCGAGTCGAATGAATACGAAGGACTCCGGGATGCACTGGAAAAACTGCATCTGAACGATTCATCGCTGCGCTTCGAGCCGGAGTCCTCCCAGGCACTGGGATTCGGTTTCCGTTGCGGCTTCCTCGGTCTGCTGCACATGGATATCGTGCAGGAGCGGCTGGAGCGCGAATACGGCATGTCGCTGATCACTACGGCGCCGACTGTGGTCTATCAGGTGGCGCTGCGTGACGGCACGGTCATGGAGATCGAAAACCCGTCGCGTCTTCCCGATGTTTCGCAAATCGCCGAAATCCGGGAGCCGATGATCACGGCATCGATTCTGGTTCCTGGCGATTACGTTGGTCCGGTGATGACGCTGTGTACGGAAAAGCGCGGGGCGCAGAAAAACATGCAGTACCTCGGACGCCAGGTCATGCTGACTTATGAACTGCCGCTGAATGAAGTGGTCATGGACTTTTTTGATCGCTTGAAATCGGTGTCGCGCGGTTACGCATCACTGGATTACGATTTCCTGGAATACCGCGCCGGTGATCTGGTGCGTCTGGACATCCTGATCAACAACGAACGTGTCGATGCCCTGTCGCTGATTGTTCACCGAGCGAATGCACAGTATCGCGGCCGTGATGTTGCTGAAAGAATGCGCAAGCTGATCCCTCGGCAGATGTTTGATATTGCCATCCAGGCGGCCATTGGCGCACACATTATCGCGCGGGAAACCGTCAAGGCCATGCGCAAGAACGTGCTGGCCAAGTGTTATGGCGGTGACATCACCCGCAAGAAGAAGCTGCTGGAAAAGCAGAAGGCCGGTAAGAAGCGCATGAAGCAGGTCGGCACGGTGGAAATACCGCAGGAGGCCTTCCTGGCCATTCTGCAGGTCGATAAATAGGCTGAGGCATGAATTTCGCACTGATCATGGTTGTGCTGGTGTTCTTCACCGGTGTGGTTTGGCTGGCTGAAGCCCTGTATTTCCGCAAACACCGGGCAGCCGGAGAGGCTCAGCCCTGGTGGATCGAATATCCCGCCAGTTTTTTTCCGGTGATTCTGGTGGTATTTGTGCTGCGCTCCTTCCTGGTGGAGCCTTTCAAGATTCCATCCGGATCGATGCTGCCCACGTTGCTGGTCGGTGATTTCATTCTGGTAAACAAATTCACCTACGGCATCCGCTTGCCGGTCATCAATACGCGTCTTATCAGCATCAACGAGCCGAAACGTGGCGAGGTCATGGTGTTCCGTTACCCGGATAATCCCTCACTGGATTACATCAAGCGGGTGGTCGGCTTGCCGGGCGATGAAGTCGCTTATACAAACAAGCGCCTGACCATCAACGGTAAAGAAATCGCGGTGAATGCGGACGGGGAATTCAACTATCTCGAAGGTGGTCTCAATTTTGTTGCCGCCAAACGCTTCCAGGAAGGGCTCGGTGAAAAGCCACACGCCATGCTGACGCAGGCCGAGTCGCCACCGGTGCAACTCGGGGGGGTGCAGCGCTTTCCCTTCCGTGAAAATTGTGCCTACAATGATTCAGGATTCCGCTGCAAAGTCCCTGCAGAGCATTATTTTCTGATGGGTGACAACCGCGACAGCAGCAGTGACAGCCGTTATTGGGGATTTGTGCCGGAGCGCAATATTGTTGGTAAGGCATTTCTGATCTGGTGGAATTTCGACGACTTTAAACGCATCGGTAGTTCGATCAATTGATCTTGAAGGGGGAATTTATGTACTCACAACGTGGTATCACTCTCACCGGGTTCCTGGTTTTTGCGGGCCTTGCCGTTGGCGCCTTGCTGCTGGCTTTCAAGATCGGCCCGGCTTATTCCGAGTTCTATACGATCCAGAAGATCATGCGTACGGTTGCTTCCGAGCCTGCGATGAAGACCGCGTCGCGCGGCGAAATCAATACGGCTTTCAATAACCGCGCCACGATCGAAAACATCAAAGCCATCAGCTATAACGATATTGAGGTCACCAAGGAAGGCGACAGGGTGATTCTCAGTGCAACTTATTCCGTCAAGGTGCCGCTGTTCTACAACCTCAGCGCATATATGGATTTTGCCCCCAGCTCCGAGCGCCAGTAGCGCTTACGGTCATCCTCCCGCCGTGGATCCGGAAGCCGTCAGTACCCGTATCGGGTACCGTTTCCGCGAGCAAGGTCTGCTGCGGCGTGCGCTGACCCATCGATCCTTCGGCGCGACGCATAACGAAAGACTGGAGTTTCTCGGCGACAGTGTGGTCAACTGCACCGTCGCTCTGGAACTGTACGAAAAATTTCCCGACCTTAGCGAAGGCGAGTTATCCCGCCTTCGTGCCAATCTGGTCAACCAGCAGACGCTGCACCGTATTGCCCTTGATCTCCATCTCGGCGAACAATTGCTGCTGGGCGAGGGGGAGCTTAAAAGCGGCGGTGCCGCCCGTCCGTCGATCCTTGCGGACAGCGTCGAAGCATTGATCGGCGCCACACTGCTGGATGGCGGTTTTGCAGCAGCACAGTCGGTTGTCCGGCGACTGTTTGGCGCCGATTTCGCCCAAATAGACCCTAGTGTCAGCGGCAAGGATGCAAAGACCCTGCTGCAGGAGTTTGCGCAGGGCAAAGGCATGGCGCTGCCGGTTTATACGCTGACGGCCACCCGTGGCCATGCGCATGCGCAAACATTCGAGGTGCAGTGCTTTCTCGAAGCCTGCGATATCAGGACTGAAGGTCAGGGCGGTAGCCGGCGCGCCGCTGAGCAGGATGCAGCCGGCAAAGCGTATGAACAGGCGACCCGAAAATGAACAGCAACACAGAGCACCGCTCCGGTTATGTCGCCATCGTCGGCCAGCCCAACGTGGGCAAGTCCACCTTGCTCAACCAGCTGGTCGGTCAGAAAATCAGCATTACTTCCCGCCGTCCGCAGACTACCCGTCAGCGCATCATCGGCATTGTTACCCAGCCCGATGCGCAATTTGTTTTTGTCGATACCCCGGGTTTCCAGACCCGTCATGGCAACGCATTGAACCGGATGATGAACCGCAGCGTTTCGCGCAGCGTGGTTGATGTGGATGCTGTTGTATGGGTTATCGAGGCGTTGCACCTGAATGCCGGTGATCAGGCCGTGCTGCCCTTGCTCCAGGACGGCGCGCCGCTGATTATTGCCGTCAACAAGATTGATGAAGTCGGCAACAAGAACGAACTGCTGCCGTTCATGCAGAAGTTGGAAGAACTCGCGCATCCGCGTGCGATTGTTCCGGTGTCTGCAAAAACCGGTATCGGCACCAAAGATCTGCTGAACGCCATTCGCGGGCTGCTGCCGGAACGTGAGCGGCTCTACGGCGAAGATGAAATCACTACGGCCAGTGAACGTACGCTGGCGGCTGAATTGATACGCGAAAAGCTGTTCCGTTTGCTGGGTGAGGAACTGCCTTATTCGGCCATGGTGGAAATCGAAAAATTCGAAATAGTCGACGGTCTGCGACGCATCCATGCCGGGATCCTGGTC
>JBILYA010000203.1:0-4606 GCA_044378065.1 Burkholderiales bacterium
ATGCCCGCAGACCAACGATACTGATGTCGATGACCGCGGACTGATTTATATCGTCGACCGTTACTGCGGCTTTGACGTCCTGGAATACGCTGGCCGCCGCTGAACATAACAACGCCCGGAGGAAACACGCATGAACCGCCAATTGAAGCTGCAGGGATTTCTGTTGACCGCCATCGTGACATGTAATGCAGCTGGCGCGTGGGCGCAATCGACGGCCTATCCGGTGCGCCCGGTGCGCATGGTTATCGCGCTGGCCCCCGGTGGCGGCGTCGACACCACCGGTCGGTTCATCGCCCAGAAACTGACCGAAGCCTGGAACCAGCAGGTCGTCGCCGACAATCGTCCCGGCGCAGGCGGCTCGATTGCCGCAGAGATCGTGGCGAAAGCGCCCCCCGACGGCTACACGCTGCTGATGACCTCGTCAGGGATTTCCATCACGCCGAGCATCATGAAACTGGCCTATGACCCGCGCAAAGATCTGCTGCCGGTATCGCTGGCAGTGATTTCGCCGGGCGTCATGGTTGTCCATCCGTCGGTGCCGGTGAAAAGCGTCAAGGAACTGATCGCGCTTGCCAAAACAAAACCCGGCGAAGTGCTCTACTCCTCATCCGGTCAGGGCTCGGGACAGCATCTCGCAATGGAAATGTTCTCGCAGATGACAGGCACAAAGCTGACCCATGTGCCGTACAAGGGTACCGCACCCAGCATCACTGACGTCGTTGCCGGACGCATTTCGGTCACCATCGCCAGCGTCATTTCGACGCGCCCCTTCTTTGACTCGGGCAAGCTGCGGGTTCTGGCAGTGGTCGGTCCGAAACGTACGCCGGCGTTGCCGCAATACCCGACCGTTGCCGAGTCCGGCGTTCCCGGCTTCGGCTTCGATAACTGGTATGGGCTGTTCATGCCCGGCACCGCAGCCAAGTCACTGGCTACACGCATCCAGCAGGAAGTCGCCAAATCGGTCAACTCGCCGGATGCACAGAAACTGCTGATCGGCCAGGGCCTCGATCCCATCGGCAATACGCCGGATGAGTTCGCAAAGATGTACATCGATGAAATGAACCGCTGGGCCAAGGTCGCCAAAACCATCGGCATGCAAGCCAACTAGCATTCCCGTTACCGCGAAAAACCGGCCGGCACTCAGTGTCCGCTGATCGTCCCGGCCGGACAAATCCCCCCGTTTTTTCCAGAATGTCCACCCATGGAGCCTGAAATGAAACGATTCATTTGCGCGTTCATTGCGGCCGCCATTCTCTCGCCGGCGACTGCATCTGCAGCCGACGTACGGGACACGGCGTGCAAAACCACCAAGGAGTGCCAGGAGGAGTCGAACCGCATTCGCGGCGTGATCGTCCGCGACGAAACCAGCGCCACTGCAAAAGTGCAGGACCAGTTCTACTGGATGGGCCGGATCAATATGGCATCGACCGTCATGCTGCTTGAAGAAGGCATCATTCCCGCGCGGCTGGCCAAACCGATTGCCGAAGGCGTCCAGTATTCCATTGCCCAGGCGTCGCAGCCGGGCGGCAAGCGGCCCACCGATGTGCTGCAGGTCGAACGCATCATCTCTGACAAGGCCGGTCCGGATGCGACTCTGATCCACAGCGGACGCAGCCGCCAGGACATCGGCGCGTCAATCCGCGGAATGCGTCTGCGCCGTGCCGTGCTTGACACTGCAGATGCACTGATGAGCACCCGCCAGCTGGTGCTTGATATTGCCTGCAGGAACACCGAGACCTTTGTGCCCGCCTATACCAACGGTGTCCAGGCCCAGCCCGTCAGTTACGGGCATTACCTGATGGCTTATGCAGACTCCTTTGCCCGGGATGCGCAACGCCTGCGCGACATCTACCCGCGCCTGAACCTGAGCCCCATGGGCACTGCCGTACTTGCCAATTCAAGCTGGCCCTTGAACCGGGTACGCCTGGCGGATCTGCTGGGCTTTGACGGTGTCGTTGTCAATTCCTATGACTCCGGGCAGATACACAGCATGGATGTCCCGCTGGAAGCTGCAGCCATCATGAGCTCGATTGCCATCCGCGTCGGCGCCATGCTGCAGGATATCCACACCCAATATCACCAGAGCCACCCCTGGATGCTATTGGACAACTCGCAAACCTATACCAGCAGCGCGATGCCGCAGAAACTGAATCCGGGCGTCGTCATGACAGCACGGGCCAAAGCCTCCGATGTCGTTGCCAGCACGCAACTGATGCTGATGCGCGTGCACAACATCACGCCGGGGATGACCGACTACAAGGGTACGTTCGATGCATCGAAGACGTTTGTCTGGTCCGTTGAAATGCTCAATCAGCTCAACGGTGTACTGAAGGCCCTGCGTGTCGATCCCAAACGTGCCCTCGAAGAACTGAATGGCGACTGGACAACATCAATGGAGCTGGCGGAAACACTGCAGCGGCTGCATCAGGTGCCGTTCCGCGTGGGACACCATTTCGCGACGCTGGTGGTCAACGATGCCAAGGCAAAGAACCTGCTGCCCAACCAGTATCCGTACGATGCGGCGGCGAAACTCTATGCCGATTCCGCCCAGAAATACCAGTTGCCGCCCGGCCGATTTCCGCTCGATGAGGCGGCATTCCGCGCAACGCTCTCCGCCGAGATGATGGTGCGGACGCGAGTCGGCATCGGCGGTCCGCAACCCGCCGAAGTGCAGCGCATGATCAAACTGGGACGCGAAGCGCTGGCCAGGGATCAGACATGGCTTGATGAGCGCAACAACAAGCTGCTGGAAGCCGAAGCCAGGCTCAATACTGCATTCGCAAAGTATCTGGGCAACTGAGTCCTTCGCGCCAAAAAACCATCAACTGACTGCAATTTCCGCAAAATCCCCGATAAGGACAACATCACGATATGGCCGCCGCAAACAACGAATTCCGTGTCATGACCTCCGGCGCTTTTACCGCCGCCTACAAATCACTGATCCCGCAACTGGAGCAACTGACCGGCAAAACCATCGTCACCGTCACCACCTCCATCGGCACCGGCGACATCTCGATCCCCAACCGCCTGAAACGCGGCGAAGTGGCGGATATCGTCATCGTCGCCGACGGCGTGCTGCGCCAGTTCATTGCCGATGGTTTAGTGCTGGCTGAAAACGCGACGATCATCGCACGCTCGTTGATGGGTTTTGCCGTACGCGAAGGCGCGCCCGACCCTGAGATCCGCACAGCCGATGATCTGCGTGCGGCCCTGCTTGCCGCCAAAGGCATCGGTTACTCCGCCAGCGAAAGCGGCAAGTACTACACCACCGAACTGGTGCAGCGACTCGGCATCGCCGACCAGGTGCTGCCGAAGAGCCGTCTGGTCGGCGGCGGCGAACGCGTCGGCACGGTGATCGCCCGCGGTGAGCTCGATTTCGGTTTCCAGCAAATGAGCGAACTGCTGCCGGTACCGGGCATTGCCCACGTCACGCCGCTGCCACCGGAGTTGCAGAAAGCATCAAACTTCACCGCAGGTATCGGCGCGAATTCGCCGGACCCGGCCTGCGCCGTCAGGGTGATTGGCTTTCTGGCGTCCAGGGAGGCCCGCCCGGCGATCACCGCAAGCGGCCTTGAAGCCATCGGCTGATAAAACAAAGGCGGCCGCAGCCGCCTTTGCCTGATGTTTCCCGACCCCGAAGTCGGGAAACGTCCCTGCTGATTATTCGATGCCGGCCGCCACAAACAGCGGCTTGCCTACCGGACCGCCGAGGAATTTGACCAGTTCCTGGGCAACGGTTTTTTGCGTACCGGCACTCATCGGCACCGCAATGTAAGAGGTGTAGTTCTGGATTTCTGCGGGGAACGGGCCGACCAGAATCAGGCCGTGTTCCTTCTCCAGCAGGATTTCGGTGATCGGGCCGAAGGCCACTTCCTTGCCTTTGCCTTTCAGCGTGTGTTTCATCACCTCTGCACCGGTGGTGTAACGCACCGCCTTGCCCTTGATGTCCTCGTAGATACCCCACTTTTTCAGCAGGTTTTCGAAATAGATGCCGGTGGAGGCGGTGTTGAAGACGATGGAGTCGGCTTCAAGAACGGCCTTTTTGATGTCCTCTCCGGTGGCAATCGCCGGCACCGGCGCACCCGGCCGGATAGCAACGCCGCTGCCAACCCGGCCGACATCGACACCGCCGGCCTCGACCTTGCCCGCTGCGGCAAACTGCTTCACCGCCGCCGGCGGGGCGATGATGACATCAAAAGCGTCGCCCGCCGCGACGCGCTTGGTCATCTGCGGCGTTGTGTTGAAGGTAATGTTGACCTTGTGTCCCGTCTGCTTTTCAAACGCTGCTGCAGCTGCCTTGAGCCCGGGTTCGATCGCGCCGCCGCTGATCACGGTGATTTCAGCAGCTTGCGCCGCGGTGAACAGCATCAGGCCCGTGAAAGCAGCAATCATCCGTTTCATCATCGTTCGCTCCGTCTTTGGTTTTAAGACAATCAGTGATTTTCAGGAAATACCGGTTTCCGCAAAAATCTTTTTCGCTTCGTCCGAGGCCAGGCGCCGCGCCAGTTCCGCCGCAGCGGCTGGCGCGCCGGTGATCGCCGCGGCATCGTAGTGGGTCATGTTCTGGATTTCATCGGGCAGCGGCGCGGCGAGCCTGACAGCGCAA
>JBILYA010000425.1:0-4582 GCA_044378065.1 Burkholderiales bacterium
CACGAGCCAAGCACACAAGCGGATCATTCGATTGCTTTATTGGGAGCAACACGATCATGGGATTACAGGCGCTGCAGCCGCGCGTCGGGCTGGCGGATCTGCGCACTGCGGCGCTGCCGCCCAAGGTGGCGGACAGGTTCTACATGTCGCCGGCATGGATCGCGCTGCGCGATCGTGTACGACGCGAAGCAGGTGGACGATGTCAGGTGGACGGATGCGGTCGTGCCGAGCGCGGCATGATCGTCGATCACATTGTCGAGCTGAAAGACGGCGGCGCGCCGCTGGATCGAAGTAACGTGTGGTTGACATGCCGATCACACCACAGCCAAAAAACCGTCACCGAACGCGCGAAGCGCACGGCGCGGAGGCCGGGGGGACCTTGATCCTTGGGGCTTTTGGGGCGCGCTGCCGGACGGGGGCTCACGCAGAGAATTTTTCCCGTTCGCCAATACCTCCAAGAAAAGGCCGCAGGACCGGCGTCCAACAATATTTCCCGTCGGGGTTTCGAGCCTGAAAGCCCGCAAAACCGCGCCGTTTGCCTCAACGGGTACGCTTCGAGCCGCCGCGCGGCATGCCGCTTTCCGTTCCAGTGGCGTCCCTGAAAGCCCGCAGGACCCGCATATCATGCCAGTTTCGTGTCGCGCCACGCGGCCCATAATATTTACCGCCTGAACGGCACCTCCAGGAACGCCTCGCGAGGGGCACAGGGGACCAACAGCAAGCGCGTATCCAGGACTGCGACGGGGTCTTTACAGTTTAGATAACCAAGAAAAATTCGTGCTGCGCGAAGCTCGTAGCGATGATGGGGTGCGGCGCGTTGCCGGCGCAGGACGGTCACCTGATCGCAGGGCGACGAGCTCAAGCTCCAGGGTGAGGCGACTACGAACCTGGAACGAGAGCAGGGAGCCGAGGGCGGACAGAAGCGTGAGCATGCTGACGACGGTATGACTGGAGCGTCAAAAACTCTATGCTTTCTCCGCTTCTTGGAGTTTTGAGTAAGCTCAGGCTGTTCAGAGTTTCCTTAATCTAGTTTGAGATTGGCTTGGGCTGCAATGTGGCTCCATCGGGAGATTTCCTGGCTAACAAAGCGACTGAAGTCGGCGCGGCTCTCCAATTCGACGCGGGCCGCCTGCTCGACCCAGAGCCGTTTTATCTCCTCTGTCGCCAGGATGCTCTGAACGACAGCGTGTATGCGATCAAGAATGGGGCCCGGTGTCTTGATCGGCGCAAATAGCCCGAACCATTGACTAATCCTGAAGTCCTCAACGCCGCTCTCGCCGAAGGTGGGCACGTCGGGCATCAGCACCTCGCGCCTTCGGCTCGCGATGGCGAGAACGCGAATGGCTCCCCCTACCGCATGACTTGCAAAGAGCCCCACAGGCCCAATCATGGCGCTCACCTGTCCGGCAAGGAGGTCCTGCAAGGCGGGGGCGCCGCCGCGATAGGGGACATGTAGCAGTTGAATCCCGGTGCGGCGCTGGAGCAGTTCGACTGCAAGATGAGGTAGACTGCCCAGACCGCTGGTGCCGATCTCGATGCTGCCGGGCTTCAGCCTTGCCACATCAAGAAAATCGCTCAACGTCGAGCCGCCAAATCTAGATCTGTTTACGGCCAGAGCCAGAGGCGCACGGGCCAGTGCGCTGATGGGCGCGAAGTCGCGACCGAGGTCAAATCCTGCGTTAGGATAGATGTCCGTCGCGTAGGTGTGCCCAGTGTAGCCGACGAGAAGGCTGTAGCCGTCCGGCTCGGCACGTGCGACGGCGGCGGCTGCCAGATTGCCACCTGCCCCTGTCCGATTGTCGACGAGCACCGGTTGTCCCAACAGCACACCGGCTCGGGCGGCAACAGACCTTGCAAAGGTATCGCCATTTCCGCCGGGCGCAAACGGTACGGCCCAGGTCACCGGCGACAAGGGCCAGTTGCTGCCTTCGGCTTTGCGCCCCATCAGCATGACAAAGAAGCCTCCGAGCAGCGCTCGTCTTCTAGTCGCTGCATTGGTCGGATTGCCAATAGTCCGGTCGAGCGGAGCAGCCTTTACTTTGAGCTGACGCATAATAACCTCTTTATCAACTATGCTACTCTTGGACAACCGAATACAAAAAAGCATGATCGCGTACAGGCGAGGCGGAGAATGAGTGAGGCGTATCGGACGATCAGGACTCTCTACCTGTGCGTGTGCAGCCTACACCTCGCGTAACTTCGGGTCACGCTCGATGGAGACGCACTGAGCCCGGGTGAAGCCAAGGCCGCGCCGCTAAAACTACTTGTCCTCGACGAGACGGTCGAGCGTACGGCGGACCAGGGGCATCACGAAATACATGGTGGGCGCTGCGACGGCCCAGGAGATCATCCACGAGACCATCCAGACGTCCCAGCCCAGCACGCGGTAGGTGGCAACACCCGACACCAGGAACGTCATGACAAACGTCGTGCAGATCGGCAGCGCGTATTTGTGATAGTGGGCGGGGAGTTTCTTCCGGCCGCTTCAGTGAGGGAGTTTGTCTCCGGCGTTTACAATGAAGAAAGATTCCTTCCATGATTGTTCGTTTTCATGCCCTTTTCCAACAAGCCAGAAACAAATGGCGAGATCACATCCTGACTGCGTTGACATTGACCCTAGTGCTGCACCTGTTCGTCGTAACACCGTTGTCCTCGCATCCAGGTGCCACATTCACGACGCTGAATGCTGTGTTGGCGATAGTGCTCGCTGGTGGACTCCTCACTCTGGCCCGCAACTGGATAGCCGTGACGTTGCTTCTGCTGTTCGTGGGGCTATTTGCACTTTCCCACGTTTTGCAGGGCTATAGCATCAGCGACATGGAGATTGTCCGCATCAGAGCGGGCGCGTGGCTCCTTATGGCATTGGCAATGGCGTGGATCATTGCGCGGGCCGTTTATGCGCGGGGTCAGATTACCTATCACCGCGTTGTAGGAGCTGTTTTTCTTTACCTCTGCATCGGTATCTTCTTCGCGGCGCTATATGCGATGGGGGCGTCTCTGACCGTGAACGCGCTGTCGGGAATTACGATCAGGCCACACGCCTCCTTGGCAACGGAGGCAGTGTACTTCAGCTTTGTGACCCTGACTTCCGTGGGATACGGCGATATCGCACCAATCGATCCGCTCCTTCGCGGGCTGGCCAATTTCGAAGCAATAGTTGGGCAACTCTACCCGGCAACGTTGCTGGCCCGACTTGTGGCGTCTGAAGTTCGTATTGGTGGTCCGGGGTCTAGCTGAGATGCCGGGCTCGTTTGCATTCTTGAAACGGGCATGGAGCCTTTCATGAAAGGGGATGTCCCGGCCTCTGTTGAATTTGTGAAGTAGGCGTTGCTCACCTTGAGCCTGGCTCGGAGTGTCGAATCCAACGAAGGAGAACAACCCCGCGCAGAGGATTACCATATCTGCCGCCAGTGGTCCTGGGGCACTCGTCGAAAATGCTTGGCAGGATGTAGGTGCCAGCTTCGAGCGGTTCTGCCTGACGGCGGTGATCGCCACCTTATCGGGCATGCTGGAGGAAGATGCAGTCCGTCTTTGCGGCTCACGCTATGGGCGCGCCGTGGGCAAGGAAGGTCATCGGTGGGGAAAGACGCGAGGCAAGGTCGGCTTCCACGGCGGCAAGGTTGAGATCGAACGGCCGCGCGTGCGCGCCTGCACCGGCGGCGAACTTGCCTTGCCGAGCTGGACGGCGGCCCAGTCCGAAGACTTACTCGGCAAGTGGGTGGTGAACCTGATGCTGATCAACGTCTCGACGCGCCGGTTTGGCCGCGCCGTCCGGCTGCCGGAGAGTGACGTGCCTGCGCCGAAGGGCGAGAGCGTATCCAAGTCGGCGGTGTCGCGCCGCTTCGTGGCGCTATCGGCTACGCGGATGAAGGAGTGGATGTCTTCCGATCTGTCCGGGCTGGATCTGTTGATCATCCAGATCGACGGCATGCACATGGACGATGATCTGATGCTGGTCGGCGCGGTTGGTATAGACGGGGTGGAAGAAAAGTACCCGCTGGGCGCGATTGAAGGAGCAACCGAGAATGCGGCCGTGGTGCAGGCCCTGCTCGGATTTTTCTACGCGCCTGTCGACAACTTAGCGTGCAGGCGGCGTGAAGCCCTTGCTGCGGATTTTCTTCTCGAGAATGGCAATGCCGCTGGCCGTGTCGCCCTTGTTGCACTTGTTGATGGCATCGATGATGTCGAAGTCCGGCCGCGTCCCGCCGTTGCCGCCGGGGTCGCCCAGGTAGCGGCTTGCATAGTCACCGAGCTTCTTGCAGTACGCCGCGTCGTCGCTTTGGGCAGCGGCTTCGCGGGCCAGAAGCACCGCGAACAAAATCAGTACGGTCAGTCGTGTCATGGATGGGAACGCCCGCTGCAATAATGTTAAGCCGACATCCAGCGGATGACGGGACCGTTGAGGCGAGATTGGCGCGCTGGACGGCGTCCTGCAATGTCGAAGCGGTGGCATTGGTTGAAGCTTTCGACATGGCGTGGACCCCGTGAGGTCAAAAAATAGAAACGGCCGAGAAACCAATGAGTTAGGCGGCGTCGGCTAGCGGTTCGTTCGGTGTCCCGGTACAATTTCACGGACGGCCGA
>JBILYA010000016.1:0-14733 GCA_044378065.1 Burkholderiales bacterium
TTCAGCACGACCTGGAAATCGATTGAGCAATTCGACGAATAAGTCTCTAGCGAGAACCTCAAAGGCACCCCATACGAGAGTGACACCTTGTCGGGTAAGTTCCCGCGCAGCCGTCAACCCCTCCGGATCATCTTTGAGAGAAGCGAGCCGTTCCAAGACCTCCCTCGGCATTATTTTGCGGCCATCTGTCTCCGCAAACTGATTGAAGCCGTCTTGTGCCTTCTTGGCGGCAAGTCTATTGCGGCTTGCTTGGTCTTCCGCAGAGTCTGGCTCGCCAGGGAGTTTTTGTGCCCGTATGCGCTCGGCCAAAACGAACCGCTGGTGATGCAGACTTTGTACTTGGGCATACGTGTACTGAAACGGAATGCTTAGCGTTCTTACCACACTGTGCAAATTGTCCAAAAACGCCAATGCTATGGCCTTATGGGTTGGGTGTAGTGCCTCAGTGATTGAGACGACAGGTTCGGCCAGTACCGAGAATTCAGGCGGCACGAGGAAAACATCGCGCACTTCCTTTGCAAGCTGTGGTAAGTCGTCTTTCATGTAGGCTAACTAGTTTTATACGGCAAAAACGCCGTATAACTTTCCGGTACGATGGATAACATTCCGACGCCTCCCTGAATTTTATATAAAAAACAAATACTTATGAATATTTGTGGTGTTTTCAACACAGATAAAATTGGGATGAAAAGCGACACCCGATAATCGACCCGGAAAAGAATAGCTGAAATCATTTCTGTTGTTGAAATGATTTCGAATTAACTACCCCGATGACCAAACTAAACCCCGACAGCCCGCTCCGCACCCTGATGGAAACCTTCCCGATGGAGGGCCGCCTCGAAAGGATCGGCCTGCGTCCGGGCCGGCGTGCGCCCTTGCTGGCGATGAATCATGTCGAAGTGATTGCCGATCACGGACTCGTCGGCGATCACAAGGCGCAACGCGCCGGCGGCAAGCGGCAGGTCACGCTGATCCAGCGCGAGCATCTCGCGGCGGTGGCGCAATTGCTGCGGCGTGAGGTGATTGATCCGGCGCTGTTGCGACGTAATCTGGTGGTGTCGGGGCTGAATCTGCTGGCCTTGCGCAATGAACGCTTCCGCATCGGTACTGTGCTGTTTGAGGGCACAGGGCCTTGCGAGCCTTGCTCAAGAATGGAGGAGGTGCTGGGTGCAGGCGGCTATAACGCGATGCGCGGGCATGGCGGGATTACGGCGCGGGTGTTGAGCGGCGGAGTCATCGCTGTCGGTGACACCTTGCGTTACGAAGCGGCCTGAACAAAGGCTTGATGCGGTACGTCGGCCTTGAGCAGTTACAATCCTTCGCCATGTCGGGCACCCATTCCAAAGCTGCATCCATCCTGACGCTGGAAGACATCCGGCGCGGGCTGGCGCGTCCGGCACCGCCGCCGGAAGAGAACGATCTGCACATGATTTCGCTGCGCGAGGGCACCAAGGTTACGGAGGCCGCGGTGCTGGTGCCGCTGGTGAACCGGCCGCAGGGCGTGCAGCTGCTGCTGACCCAGCGCACTGCGCATCTGCGCGATCACGCGGGGCAGATCAGTTTCCCCGGCGGGCGCGTCGAGCCGGATGATCCGGACCGCGAATACACTGCACTGCGCGAAACCGAGGAAGAGATCGGCCTCGCGCGTGAGCGCATTGCGCTGCTCGGGCGGCTACCCGGTTATGAAATTCCCTCGGGCTTTCGTATCGTGCCGGTGGTGGGCTGGGTGGAGCCGCCGTTTGATCTGAAGCCGGATGATTTCGAGGTCGCGGATATTTTTGAGGCGCCGCTGACGCATTTTCTCGATCCGGCGAATTACCAGCGACGTGAATACCATTTCCGCGGCCGCCATCGTCATTACCTGGCGATCCCGTATGAGGGTCGCTACATCTGGGGTGCCACGGCCGGCATGTTGTACAGCCTGTGCCGGTTAATGACGGGCAAATGAGGAACGGCTCATGAGCGCGCCGAAGATGCCATCGACGCCGGCGGTGCTGGCGCTGCGTACCGCGAAAGTTGAATTCACGACGCATTTCTACAACTATGAAGACCGCGGCGGCACGGCCGTTTCGTCGCGCGAGCTGGGTGTCGTTGAACATGCTGTGGTCAAAACGCTGATCATGCAGGATGAGGCGGCGAAACCCTGCGTGGTGCTGATGCACGGTGATTGTCAGGTCTCGGCCAAGGCGCTGGCGCGGCATCTGGGCGTCAAACGCATCGAACCCTGCAAACCGGAAGTCGCCGAGCGTCACACCGGTTACCGTGTCGGCGGCACTTCGCCTTTCGGCACGCGCCGCAAAATGCCGGTGTATCTGGAGCAGAGCATTCTTGATCTGCCGCGCCTGTACATCAACGGCGGCAGCCGCGGATTCCTGGTGAGCCTGCAGCCGCAGGCGCTGGTCGCTTTGCTGCAGCCGGAGCTGGTGACCGTGGCCATCGAGTCCTGAGTCCACGCGCGCCGCGTTTCAGGCACACTGGCGCATCGGGATACCAGCCATGTCCAGCGCATCCACTTCAGCGAAGCCGGTTGTCGGTCTGATCATGACCGGCGGCGGGGCGCGCGCGGCCTATCAGGTCGGCGTGATGCGCGCGCTGTATGAACTGCTGCCGCGCGATGCCGGTAATCCCTTTCCGATAATCTGCGGTACTTCCGCCGGTGCAATCAATGCCGCGGTGCTGGCCACCGACGCCGGCAATTTCCATCGCGGCGCACGCCGGCTGATGACGGTCTGGAAAAACTTTCATGCCGACCAGGTCTATCGGGCGGATGTGCGGGGTGCTCTCGGTAACAGCGCACGCTGGTTGCTGTCGGCGCTGTCCGGCAACCGTCTTGATGGGCCGATCTCGCTGCTCGACAACTCGCCGCTGGCGATGCTGCTGGAACGCCATATCGATTTCCCGGCGATCGGCCGCAATATCAACGCCGGCCATCTGCGCGCCTTTGCGGTGACCTGTTCCGGCTATACCTCGGGGCAGTCGGTGACGTTTTATGAAGGCAATGCCAAGCTGGCGGATTGGGAGCGCGCGCGCCGCGTCGGCGTGGCGATGCCCATCGGTCTGCCGCATCTGATGGCGTCGAGCGCACTGCCCTTCATTTTTCCGCCGGTGAAAATCAACCGCGAGTATTTCGGCGATGGTTCGATGCGCCAGATCGCGCCGGTCAGTCCCGCGCTGCATCTCGGCGCCGACCGGCTGCTGGTGATCGGCGTCGGCCGTCAGGCCACACAATCCGCCGTGCGTCAGCCGTCGAACGGTTACCCGTCGCTGGCGCAGATCGCCGGTCATGCGCTGGACAGCATTTTTCTCGACTCGCTGGAGGTCGATCTGGAGCGCCTGCAGCGTATCAACCGCACCTTGTCGATCATTCCGCCGGAGACGCTGGCAAAAAACGGCTATCCGCTGCGCGCTGTCGAGTTCCGGGTGCTGACACCCAGCGTGCCGCTGAGTCAGATCGCCGCGCAGTACTCGCATGATCTGCCGCGGGTGATCCGCGGGCTGTTGAATACCGTCGGCGCGATGAAACGCACCGGTTCGAATCTGGTGTCCTATCTGTTGTTCGAAAAATCCTATTGTCGTGCGCTGATCAAGCTCGGTTATGCCGATGCGATGGCACAGCGGGATGAGCTGCTGGCTTTCCTCGGACACGGACCGCAATGATGGACCGGCGACAGACCTCCGAAGCCTGCGCACGCAATCGCGGACCGATTCTCGAGGTGCTGCGCGTCGCCTTCTCGTCGTCGACGCAGGTGCTGGAGATCGGTTCGGGCACCGGTGAACACGCGGCGTTTTTTGCCGGCATGCTGCCGCATCTGCTGTGGCAGCCGACGGATGTCGCCGCGCATTTGCCGGGCATCGCGGCCTGGCGCGATACGGTGGCGCTACCCAATCTGCGCGCGCCGCGGGTGCTCGATGTCGATGCGGCGGCGTGGCCGGTCAATGAAGCGGACGCGGTGTTCACTTCGAACACGCTGCACATCATGTCCTGGGATTCGGTCGGTCATTTATTTGAAGGCGTCGGCCGGGTGTTGCTGCCCGGCGGCGTGCTGGCGGTTTACGGGCCGTTCAGCGATGACGGCCGTCACACCGCCGAATCCAACGCCCGCTTTGATGCCTTCCTGCGCGAGCGTGATCCCTTGAGCGGCGTGCGCGACTGGCAGGCGGTTGATGCCCTGGCAAAACAGCAGGGATTGTCGCTGACCGGCGACCATGCGATGCCAGCCAATAATCGTATGCTGATCTGGCGGCATAATCTTTGACCAAAGGCGGTTGCCAGTGGTGGAGACAGCCGGTATAACAGAATGAAGCACCTGATGAAGAACGAGAGAATGGCCGGGTAAACGGCAGACGCTGTCGGTGCCCTGAGGGGCATCACCCCGTTCCCCGATCCGAAGCTGAACGCTGACGCTCTGCACGAGCGATGAGAGTGAACATGAGCCGCGCCTTTGTAAAAGAAAGTGATGACGACCTGACCGCGGGTGAACTGCCGGAACGCCCGGTGCCCGGGCATGCCAACTATGTGACGCCGCTGGGCATGGAGCAGTTGCGTGCGCGCGTGCGTGAACTCGCCGAACGGCATGAGCAGCTGAAGGCGCTGTCCCAGGACGATTCGGAAGCTAAGCGCAAGCTGCGCGAGGTCGAGCGCGATCAGCGTTATTTCAACGCGCAGCTGGAGCGCGCCGAAATGGTGGATTCCGCGGGTCATCCGCCGGGTGAAGTGCGTTTCGGTGCGACCGTGAAAGTCGAAGAGGCTGATGGCCGTGTCGAAACCTTCCATATCGTCGGCGACGACGAGGCCGATGTCGCTGTCGGCAAGATCAGCTGGGGCTCGCCGCTGGCGCGTTCGCTGATCGGCGCCAAGGTCGGCGAGACCGTCAAATGGCAGCGCCCGGCCGGCGATACCGAGGTCGAGATTGTTGCCGTCGAATACCGGTAGAATATAAGCAGTTGTTTTTGCTGACTTATTCTGTGGGTTTTTATTCAGGGCTCCATTTACCGGTATGAAGTTTCTGGCATTAGTCATCGCTCTGGCGATTGAGCAGGCGCGGCCGTTGCGGCGTAACAACCGGCTGTACGCCGGGTTCGAGCGTTACGCCGATTACCTCGAAGGCCAGTTCAACGGCCTGCAGGCCAGCCACGGTGCCATCGCCTGGCTGGTGGCGGTGCTGCCGCTCGCGCTGCTGACGATCCTTACCCACGCCTTGCTCGGCTACGTCAATGTATTGCTGGCGCTGGCGTGGAGCATCGGCGTGTTGTATGTGGCGATGGGTTTCCGCCGCTTCAGCCATTGCTTCACTGACATCGCGCAGGCTTTACGCGAACAGAACGTCAACACTGCACGCGATGTTCTCGGCCGCTGGCGCGGCGTTCCCGCCGACGAACTCAATGCTGCGGAAATCGCGCGCGTGTCGATCGAGCTCGGCCTTTTGCAGGCGCACCGTTATGTGCTCGGGCCGATTTTCTGGTTTGTCCTGCTGGGTCCTGTCGGCCCGGTGGTGTATCGCGCCGCCGATCTGCTGGCTGAACGCTGGGGCAAGCAGATGGAGCCGGAGAAGCGCATTTTTGCGTTGTTCGCCGAGCGCGCCTTTTTCTGGATCGACTGGCTGCCGGCACGGGTGACTGCGGCGAGTTTTGCCATCGCCGGCAACTTTGAAGACGCGGCTTACTGCTGGCGCACCCAGGCGGCGGCGTGGAACCGTAATGCCGAAGGTGTGGTGCTGGCCAGCGGCGCTGGCGCACTGGGCATCAAGCTCGGCGGCGCGCTGCGTGAAGAGGGCATGCTCAACCAGCGGCCCGAACTGGGCATCGGCGAAGAGGTGGAAGTCGATGATCTTCGCGGCGTGGTCGGCCTGATCTGGCGCGCGCTGGTGCTGTGGCTGATCCTGCTGTTTATCGTATCCGTCGCCAAGGCGATCGGCTGAGCGCCGTTCTGCGATCTGACGCGGATTTATTTCCCGGGCATCAAGCCCAATCCGGCCGTTTCAATCGAATGTTTTCTTCCGCCAGCCGGCGGTAGGATGCCAGTCGTCGTGCACTGACGGTGCCGGCAGCTTCGGCAGCGACGAGGGCACAACCGGGTTCGGCGAGATGCCGGCAGTCGCGGAAACGGCATTGTCCCAACAGCGGACGGAACTCGATGAACGCCGCCGCCAGATCTTCGAAGCCGAGGTGATGCACGCCGAAGGCCTGCACACCCGGGGTGTCGATCAGTTCGCTGCGCGCATCCAAGTGATAAAGCCGGGCGTGGGTGGTGGTGTGTTTGCCGGTGCCCAGCGAGGCCGAGACTTCACGGGTCTGCGCGACGGCTTCAGGCAGCAGTTGGTTGAGGATGGTCGATTTGCCCATGCCCGACTCGCCGACCAGCACGCTGCGTTTGCCGTCGAGCAGCGGGCGCAGCGGATCGATGTTGTCGCGCGCCACCAGTTTCAGCAGCGGATAACCCAGTGCGGCGAAAGGGGCGAGCACACCTTCCGAGATTGCGGCTTCCGGCAGTTCCGCCTTGTTGAGCACGATCAGCACGTCGATGTTTGCGTGTCCGGCAGCAGCGAGGCAGCAGTCGAGCACATTGAGGTCGAAGGACGGCACGGGGGCGACCACCACCACGACCTGGGTGACGTTGGCGGCGATCAGCTTTTGTTTCCACTGATCCGAGCGGTAGAGCAGACTTTTGCGCGGTGCACAGTCGTTGATGGCACCCTGGGTGTCGTTCTGCACGGCGACCGAGACATCGTCGCCGCAGGCGAAATCATTGCGCTTGCCGCGCGTCACGCAGTCACGGGTGATGCCGTCTGCGCATTCCACGAGGAAGCGGCGACCGTAGGCGGCCGTTACCAGCCCGCGGATGATGCGCTCAGAGCTCAAGCAGGGCGTCGATCTTGGCGGCGCAGATGAAGTCGTTCTCGGACAGGCCGTTGATCGCGTGGGTGATGTAATCGACGCGGCATTGGTTGTAGCCGACAGCGAGATCGGGATGATGGTCTTCGCGGTGCGAGATCCAGGCGGTCGCGTTCACGAAGGCCATAGTCTCGTGGTAATTGCGGAATCCGTAGGTCTTGCTGAGTTTGCCGTCGACCAGCGACCAGCCCTGCAGGCCTTTGAGCAGGCTGGCGGTTTCAGCCGTGGTCAACGGTGAAACTCCGCCTTCGCAGGGTTTGCATTTTTTTCCGGCCAGCGTGTTCATCGCGGCCTCAGTGTGCGCCGGCAGCCGCCTGCTGCAGTCGTGCGATGCGCAGCGTGGCGGGCGGGTGCGAGTCGTAGAACGCCGAGTGCAGCGGGTCCGGCGTCAGTGTCGAGGCATTGTCCTTGTAGAGCTTGACCAGTGCAGCGATCAAATCGGAGGCCGGGGTGTACTGCGCGGCGAAGGCATCGGCTTCGAACTCGTGCTTTCGGGAATACATCGCGCTGAAGGGCTGGAACAGGAAGGTGAACACCGGGATCACGATCGAGAACAGCAGCAACGCCATTGCGGTGGACGGTGTCTCGACGCCGAGGCCGGCATAAAACCAAGGCGCATGCAGCACGACGCCGAGCAGCCACAGGAAGCCCAGGCTGGCGGCAAAAATCCACGCAATGCGTTTCACCACATGCTTCAGTTTGAAGTGGCCGAGTTCATGGGCGAGAACGGCTTCGACTTCCTGCGGTTCCAGGCGCGACAGCAGGGTGTCGAAAAACACGATGCGCTTGGTTTTGCCGAAGCCGGTGAAGTAGGCGTTGCCGTGACTGGAGCGGCGCGAGCCGTCCATCACCATCAGGCCCTTGACCTTGAAGCCGCAGCGGTCGAGCAGGCGTTCGACGCGTTCCTTCATTGCGGCATCGGTCAGCGGCGAGAATTTGTTGAACAGCGGTGCAATCCATGTCGGATAGACCGCAAGCATGACGATGTTGAAGGCCATCCACGTCAGCCAGGCGTAGAGCCACCACAGATTTCCCATGCCATCCATCAGCCACAGCACGGTGGAGGCCAGCGGCAGGCCCAGCGCAGCGCCGAGCAGCAGCCCCTTCAGCAGGTCGATCCAGAACAGTTTCGGCGTGATCTTGTTGAAGCCGAATTTTTCTTCGATGACAAAGGTGCGGTAGAGGCTGAACGGGATATCGATGACTGTGGTCACCAGCGCGAAACCGGCGAGCAGCGCCAGGCTGCGCAGCATGCCGGGCTCGAACCAGCCGGCGGTCAGTGTATGCAGCGCCTGCAGGCCGCCGCCGAAGGTGAAGCCCAATGCGATGGCGGCTTCAATGACCACGCTGAGCATCGCAAAGCGGGTTTTGGCGCAGGTGTAGTCGGCCGCACGCTGGTGCGCATCCAGGGTGATGACCGAGGAGAACTGCGCGGGCACCGCGCCGCGGTTTGCTGCCACATGGGCGGCGTGGCGGGCGGCCAGCCACAGTCGCAGGATCACGGTCAGCAGCAGGGCGGCGAGGAAGATCAGGCCAAAAGTATGCATATCGGGTATTTAAGGGGTCCGGGCTTGTGACACAATACGCGTCTGAAAATTCCCGAACAGCGCAAGAATTTCGACGCGCAATTAACGCGCAATCAACGCAAATTCAACGCAAAATTAACGCAATCACTTCAGCGTAAAAGCGACCAATTCATTATGGCACAGGATCCCAGCGCGCTCATCTGGATCGACATGGAGATGAGCGGACTCAACCCCGAAACCGACCGCGTGCTGGAAGTGGCGATCGTGGTGACTGATTCGCAGCTCAATACCGTCGCTGAATCCCCGGCGCTGGTGGTGCATCAGTCCGATGCTGTCCTGGACGCGATGGACAACTGGAACAAGTCGACACACAAGAAATCCGGTCTGATCGACCGCGTGAAGGCATCGACGCTGAACGAAGCCGATGTCGAGAACCGCATGGTCGAGTTTCTCTCGCAGTATGTGCCGTCGGGCGCGTCACCGATCTGCGGCAACTCGGTGCACCAGGACCGGCGTTTCCTGGTCAAGTACATGCCGAAACTGGATGCCTATTTTCACTACCGGCTGATCGATGTCAGCACGCTGAAGGAACTGGCGCGGCGCTGGAAGCCGGACGTCATCGGCGGCATGGTCAAACACGGCAAGCACGAGGCGCTGGCCGACATTCATGAATCAATCGAAGAACTGCGTTATTACCGCGCGCAGATCATGAAGATCTGAGCATGATGATGGGAAGCGGGGCTGCGTCAGCCGCCGCTTCAAGTCCTGCTTCAGTCTAGTTTCAGCTCGCCGTCGAAGGTAACGCTGACATCCAGGCCGCCGACTTTCAGGGTCATCGCCACCGACAGTGATTCGCTGCCTTTCAGCTTGCCGTCCTCGATCGCCTTGCGCACGGCTTTTTCAATCGCCAGCTGCGAATTGACGCCAACGGTTTTGAGGAACTTGCGGATGCTCATGTTCAGGGCTTCGTCGTTCATGGTTTTCTCCCGTTGTTCTTGAGGGCGTGGCGGATCAGTGCCGAGGTTGATGCATCGTGTGCTGTTGCCGGCGGTTTGCCGTCGAGTTCAGGCAGCAGGCTGCCGGCGAGTTTTTTACCGTGTTCGACACCGTACTGGTCGAAGGCATTGATGTCGAGGATCGCCGCTTTGACGAAGGTGCGGTGTTCGTACAAGGCCAGCAGTGCACCGAGGCTGTGCGGTGTCAGTGACCGCAGCAGCAGGGTATTGCTGGGGCGGTTACCGGGCAGTGCCTGATGCGGTGCGAGGCGGGCCGCTTCTTTGGCGTCCATGCCGCCGGCAGTCAGCTGCTGTTTGATGTCGTCGGCGGAGACGCCCTGCATCAGCAGCGCCGACTGGGCGAAACAGTTGGCGAGAATGATGGCCTGGGTGTCGGTATCGCCATCGTAGCGCGGCAGGCAGGCGGCGATGAAATCGACCGGCACCAGTTGCGTGCCCTGATGCAGCGACTGCATATAGGCGTGCTGTGCATTGATGCCCAGGCCGCCCCACACCACGGTGCCGCTGCCGGTGCGCAGCGCTTTGCCTTTTTGCGTCACGCTTTTGCCGAGGCTTTCCATTTCGAGTTGCTGCAGATACGGGGGCAGCAGGGCGAGGCCGTGTTCGTAGGAAATCACTGCGCGCGAGGCGCCACCGCAGAAATTGTGGTGCCACAGTCCGATCAGGCCCATCAGCATCGGCATATTGCGTTCGGGCGGCGCTTCGGCGAAGTGACGGTCCATCGATGCAGCGCCGGCGAGCAGTTCATCAAAAGCCGCCGATCCCATCGCAATCATTGCGGGCAGGCCTACCGCGGACCACACCGAATACCGTCCGCCGACCCAGTCCCACATCGGGAACAGGCGTTCCGGGGCAATGCCGAAGGTGCCGGCCGCTTCGACGTTGGCGGTTACTGCGGCAAAGTGGATGCCGACATCCGTGGTTTGCAGTCCGGCGAGCAGCCAGGCCTTTGCGGCCTGCGCGTTGCGCGCCGTTTCCATGGTGGAAAAACTTTTGGATTGCACAATGAACAGCGTCGTCGCCGGATCCAGCGTGGCAAGCAGCCGGGTCAACGGTTCGCCGGGTGTGGTGACGAAGTGCACGCGCGGCGAGGCGCTATCGGGGGCGCAGGCGCGGGCGACCAGCGCCGGGCCCAGGGCCGAGCCGCCGATGCCCAGGCTGACGACATTGCCGATGTGCTGGCCGGTAACGCCTTGAAGCTGACCGGCACGCAGCGCATCGGCAAAGACGCGCATCGCGGCGAGCGTACGACGCACTTCCCTCGGGGCGGCATCGCCGGCCCTCAGGGCGGTATGCCAGGCGGCGCGTTTTTCGGTCTGGTTGACGCGTTTGCCGGCGAGCAGTGCGGCGACGCGATCGGGTAACCCGCGCTCCAGTGCCAGTTGTACCAGCAGGTCGCGCGTTTCCGTGGTGATCAGGTTTTTCGAGTAGTCGAGCAACAGTCCGCCGGCTTCCAGTGAGAAGCGTTCGAAGCGCTGCGGGTCTGCAGCGAACAGGTCGCGCAGATGGCGTTCATTCCAGCTGCGGTGGTGGGCGGCGAGCGCGCGCCAGGCGCGCGTGCGGGTCAGCGAAGCGGAAACGGATTTGGAAGCGGTTCCAGACATGGAAATTCCAGACATGACAAGACATTGTACCTTGGTGAGAGGGTATTCTGCCTTGATTACAATATCGTTTTCTGCCGGAGAACCTTCATGCCTTGTGAATCCCGCGCCTTCCCGGTCTGCCTCTCGGCGGGACCTGAATGAGCGCCGCCTTCCAGGCGCTCGCGCGTGGCATGGGCAATCTGCTGGAGCCGCGCATTCTGGCGGTGCTGCTGCTGCCGGTGATCGGCAGTTTCCTGCTGTGGGCTGTGCTGACCTGGGTATTCTGGGAATCCTGGACCGGCCTGGTCGCCGGTGCATTGCGCAGCACGGTGGTGGCCGGCTGGCTGCAGAACTGGAGCGCGGTGTGGGTCATCGATTACACCGCCGTGCTGGCCGTGCTGGTTGCGGTGCTGCCGGCGATGCTGGTTACTGCGCTGGTGATCACGGAAATCGTTGCCATGCCGGTCATCGTGCGTTTTGTCGCCGAGCGTTATTACCCCGGACTCGGCCATTCCTTCGGCGGATCCATCGCCGGCAGCGTTGCCAATGCGCTGGTGGCGATTTCAATCTTCTCGGTGTTGTGGATCATCACGCTGCCGCTGTGGCTGACCGGCGTTGGTGCGGTGCTGGCGCCGGTATTGACGTCGGCTTATCTCAACCAGCGCCTGTTCCGTTACGACGCCATGGCGGATCACGCCGACCGCGGAGAATTCGCGCAGTTTGTGCACACTTCCCGCGGCGACCTGTTCCTGCTCGGCATTCTGGTGTCGCTGCTGCTGTATGTGCCGGTATTCAATCTCGCGGTTCCCGTCCTCGCCGGACTGGCATTTACGCATTTCAGCCTGGGCCGGCTGGCCCTGATGCGCCGGACGGTCAGTTGATTTAGGTCAATCTGCCGGTCTACTGTTGGTATCATGCTTTTTTCAAGGTCGTTTCCCCTGCGGGCCGGCCGGTAGTCCATCCACTGTGAAAGGATATTGATCATGAGCAACACCCAAACCCAATCGGCGACCGACGTCAGCAAAGAGCAGTTGGTCCGCGATTTCAAAGTGCTGGTGGCGGATGCCGAAGCACTGCTCAAGGCCACTGCGGGCCAGAGCGGCGAGACGCTCGCGGCGATGCGCGCCAAGGTCGGTGAATCGCTGGCCGTCGCCAAAGTGAAAATGACCGAAGCCGAACAGGCGGCGCTGGTGAAAGCCAAAGCCGCCGCCGAAGCGACCGACAACTATGTGCATGAGAATCCCTGGCAGGCGGTCGGCATTGCCGCCGGCGTCGGTCTGGTGATCGGTCTGCTGATCGGCCGGCGTTAAGGCGCATGGCTGAACAACAGGGCGCGCCGGAAGCGGGGCTGTTCACGACGCTGAAGGCGCTGTCGTCGAATCTGCTGGCGATTGTCCAGACGCGGCTTGAGCTGCTGTCGACGGATGTCGCCGAGGAGCGCGAGCGGCTGCTGAAGCTGCTGGTGATGGTGCTGATCGCGCTGTTCTGCCTCGGTGTCGGCGTGATGCTGCTGGCGCTATTGATCGTTGTCGCGCTGTGGGAATCGAATCGCCTTTATGCGCTGGTCGGGATGATCGCGTTTTTTCTCATCGCAGGCATTGGCGTCGGCTGGACGGCAATACAGTGGTCACGCCGTCAGCCGCGGCTGTTTGATGCCAGCATCACCGAACTGACCAAAGACCGTCAGGATCTGACTTCGGGATCATGATGACGATTGACGAAACACTGGCTGCACGCCGTCAGCGGCTGATCGCACAGGCCGCGTCGCAGCGTGCTGCGCTGTCGCAACAGATCGAGCCCTGGCGCGCGCGTCTTGCGGTTGCTGATCGCGGTGTCGCCGTAGTGCGCACCGCCGGTCGTCATCCGCTGCTGCTGACCGGGGTTGCGGTGCTGCTGGCCTTGTGGCGTCCGCGTCGTGCGGTGCAATGGCTGCAATACGGCTGGATGGGTTGGCAGCTGGCCGGCAAGTTGCGCAGCCTCTTGTCGGATAATAAAACCGCGCCTTGAGGCGCGGTTTTATTTATTTAAATCAAATACTTATAAGGTATTTCAGGCTGCCATCGGCGGATAGTCGATGTAACCTTTGGGCCCCGGCGTGTAGAACGTCGTGGCATCCGGCGCATTCAGCGGCGCTTTGGCCTTGAAGCGAGCGGGCAGATCCGGGTTGGCGAGGAAGGGTGTGCCGAAAGCAACGGCATCAACCTTGCCATCAGCAATCGCCTGTTCCGCTTCGTCCGCGCTGTAACCCATATTGACGATCAGTGTGCCTTTGAAGCTGGCGCGTGCCGGTGTCAGCACATCGCCTTTCTGCTGCTGGAAAAAATCACCGCGCATCACATGCAGGTAAGCGAGGTTGAAGCGATTGAGCATTGCGGCAACGGTTGAGATCAGTGCGACCGGATCGCTGTCGATCATGCTGTTGTAGCTGTTCAGCGGCGACAGTCGCACGCCGACGCGGTCGCTGCCCCACACGCCGCATACCGCTTCGACGACTTCGCAGAGCAGGCGTGCGCGATTTTCAATGGAACCGCCATAGGGGCCGCTGCGTTTGTTCGCACCGTCACGCAGGAATTCATCGAGCAGATAGCCGTTGGCACCATGCACTTCAACGCCGTCGAAACCTGCGGCCTTGGCGTTTTCCGCCGCTTTTTTGAATCCGGCAACAATTCCCGGCAGTTCATCGTCGCGCAGCGCGCGTGGTTCGACATAAGGCTTCTTGCCTTCCGGCGTGTGCACTTCATCACCGGTGATCGGTATCGCGCTCGGTGCCACCGGCTGCGCACCGTTGTTGAGCAGCGGGTGGCAGGCGCGGCCGCCGTGCCAGATCTGCAGGAATATCTGACCGCCTTTGGCATGCACGGCATCGGTGACTTTTTTCCAGCCGGCGACCTGTGCTGCAGAATAAATGCCCGGTTCCATCCAGAACGAGGAATTGCCTTGCATTGCCATCGTCGCTTCGGCGATCAGCAGTCCGCCGCTGGCGCGCTGGGCGTAGTGCTCGACCATGATGTCGGTAGGCACGTGGTCGGCATCGGCGCGGCAACGGGTCAGCGGCGCCATGAAAATGCGATTGGGCGCGCTGATGGCACCGAACTGGATCGGGCTGTGTAACGAGGGCATGACGAAGTGTCTCCGGGCAGTTGAAATAGCTGAATCTGCAAATTGGGGCCGTGCCTGTGGTTTCAAGTGCAGATCGAAAAAATTTCGAGGCAGTCCACTGCTTGTGCTTTTGCCGAAGGGTAAGGTCAAGCAACGCGCAGCACCAGTGCAAAAATAACGGCGTCGATATAAACCGGCTGCGGTTTGTCTAACCGAGGATTTGCGCGGCCGCCTTGATCAGCAGGGCGCCGAGTTGGAGACGCCAGTCAGCCCTTGCCTTGAAGTAACTGCTGCAGTCCATCGACGTTCCTGATTTCGACTTCTTTGTTGTCGATGGTGATCAGTTGCTCACCGGCAAGGTGGGAAAATGCGCGGCTGACGGTTTCAAGCGTGAGACCGAGATAGTTGCCGATTTCCTGGCGCGTCATCGGCATGCGGAAGCGGGTTTCAGAGAGACCGCGCAGGGCAAAGCGCCGTGAGAGGTTGAGCAGGAACATGGCGACCCGTTCCTCGGCGCGCATTGCACCCAGAAGCAGCATCATGCCGTGATCGCGGGTAATTTCCACTCCCAACGTCTGATGGAAGTGACGCTGCAGGGCCTGGTCTTCGCGATTGAGC
>JBILYA010000204.1:0-4577 GCA_044378065.1 Burkholderiales bacterium
AACGCCTTCGACATCGAACCGGGCGCAGCGACCCCCCGGGTGAACACCATGCTCAACTTCAACCTGTGGTGCTGGAATTCACGCGTATTCCCGGCCATCGATCCCTTTGTCGTACGGACCGGCGACAGGGTGCGCATCCGCTGCGGCAACCTGACGATGACCAACCATCCGGTGCACATGCACGGTTATGACTTCGAAGTCACCGGCACCGACGGCGGCTGGGTGCCGAAAACGGCACGCTGGCCCGAAGTGACGGTGGATGTCGCCGTCGGCCAGATGCGCGCCTTCGAGTTTGTCGCGAATGCGCCGGGAGACTGGGCAATCCACTGCCACAAATCACACCACACGATGAACGCGATGGGCCACGACGTGCCAACAATGATCGGTGTCGACCATCGCGGTGTTGCTGAAAAAATCATGAAACTGGTACCCGACTACATGGTGATGGGAGAGCGCGGCATGGCCGACATGGGCGAAATGGAAATGCCGCTGCCCGACAACACCCTGCCGATGATGACCGGCAGCGGGCCCTTCGGTCCGCTGGAAATGGGCGGCATGTTCAGTGTGGTCAAGGTACGCGACGGCCTCGGGCGCAACGACTACAAGGATCCGGGCTGGTTCAAGCATCCGCCGGGTAGCGTTGCCCGTGAATGGAACGGCCCCGAACCCACGCCGGCACGCGCTGCGGCTCAACCTGCAAACCCGGGTAATGCGGAAATACGCGCGCGAAAACCGCAATCCGGGCACCAACACTGAGTTTTCTATAAATGATTAATAACAAGGGTTTCTTATGAAAAACATGATCATTGCCGTGCTGGGCCTGATGGCCTTTGCGCCGCCCTTCACCGCAACAGCACAGGACGGCAAACACCAGGCACACAAAAAATCAACCGCCTCCAGCCGGGATGCCGCAGAAGCAACACCGTTCGGACAGAAAGGCGACGCAAAAAAGGCAACGCGCACCATCCATGTCGAACTCAGCGATCGCATGCGCTTCACGCCGGATTCACTGAGAGTCAGGCAGGGTGATACCGTGAAGTTCGTACTGAAGAACAGCGGCAAAACAATGCATGAGTTCGTGCTCGGCACCTTGGCCGATCTGAAGGACCACGCTGAGATGATGAAAAAACATCCAGGCATGGAACACGATGAGCCTCACATGATGCATGTCTCCGCCGGAAAAACCAGAACACTGGCCTGGCGTTTCACCCGGGCCGGTGAATTTCATTTCGGCTGCCTGCTGCCAGGGCATTTCGAAGCAGGCATGGTCGGCAAAATCAACGTCACCGAAAGGGAAAAATCATGAATACCAGGCGCCGCTTCATGGTCGCAATGCTGGCCGCATTAGCCACAAGAAATGCAAATGCCGCAGAACTGCCGGTTGCCACGGTCTACTACAACCCGTCCTGAGGCTGCTGCGGTGCGTGGATGGATCATCTGCGCGCCAACGGCTTCCGTGTGAAGACCGTCGCAGTCGAAGACAATGCCGCCACCCGCAAACGGCTGGGCATTCCCGAAAAACTCGGCGGTTGCCACACCGCGGAGATCGGCGGATATGGCATTGAGGGCCATGTTCCAGCGCGTGAAATCAAGCGCCTGCTGACCGAAAAACCCGCTGCCGCCGGATTGGCAGTGCCCGGGATGCCGCAAGGCTCGCCGGGAATGGAATCCGGAAAGACCCAGCCTTACGACGTGCTGCTGGTGGACCGCCGCGGCGGCCACGGCGTTTACGCCCGTTACGGGCGCTGATCACAAGAATCGAGAAAAATGCGATATCGATATCTATTATTCCCGGCAATCCTTCTTTTCATTGCGCCGACCCCACCCGCACTGGCACAAGACGGCAGCAGCGGAGCGACGGCAATCGCACTGAGTGACGGCGAAATCCGCAAAATCGATCGCGATGCGCAGAAAATCACCATACGCCACGGCCCGATCGAAAACCTCGACATGACGCCGATGACCATGGTCTTCCAGGTGAAGGATCCCGCCTTGCTGGATCGAGCAAAACCCGGGGACAAAATCAGATTTGCCGCGGAACGCAGCGGTGGCGCCTACTTCGTCACCCGCATTGATCCCGTAAAATAGGACTTTCTGCAGAAAGCTGGCCAGCAGCAATCCCATGAGCAATCACCAGCCCCACGACCGCGCGATCAACGTACTGCAGGTGCGCCGCTTGGGCATCGACACCTATTTCGAGCCGGTGGTGTTCATGCGCAGCGACTGCGCGATATGCCGTTCCGAAGGTTTTGAATCACATTCACGCGTACTGGTCAGTCTACACGGGCGCAGCGTGCTGACTACGCTCAACATCGTCACCGGCGAGCTGCTCGGCACCCACGAAATCGGCCTTTCTGAAATCGCATGGAAGCTTCTGGCGGCGGAAGCCGATGATGTGGTCACGCTGTCGCATCCCGAACCACTGGACTCGATGCGCCATGTGCGCGCCAAGGTCTACGGCCAGCGCCTGGATGACGCTGCGATGCACGCCATCATCAAGGACATTGCGGCACGCAAATACACCGACATCGAACTGTCGGCCTTCATCACCGCCTGCGCCGGCGACCGGCTCAACACCGCAGAAACTGGTGCACTGACCCGTGCAATGATCGCCGTCGGCGAGCGCCTGTCGTGGGACCGGCCTTTAATCGTCGACAAACATTCAGTCGGCGGCCTGCCCGGCAACCGCACCACCCCGATCGTCGTTGCCATCGTTGCGGCCGCCGGACTGACCATGCCGAAAACCTCCTCGCGGGCGATCACTTCGCCCGCAGGCACTGCCGATGCGATGGAGACGCTGGCGCCGGTGTCACTGGATGTCAAAGCCATGCGCCGCGTCGTCGAACAGGTCGGCGGCTGCATCGTCTGGGGCGGCGCGGTGCAGCTGAGCCCCGCCGACGACATCCTGATCCGCGTCGAGCGACCGCTGGATCTCGACAGCGAAGGCCAGATGATCGCCTCCATTCTGTCGAAAAAAGCCGCAGCCGGCGCCACGCATGTGGTGATCGACATGCCGGTCGGCCCGACAGCGAAGATTCGCAGCATCGAATCGGCGAAATCGCTGGAAACCGCTATGGTGAAAATCGGCCAGACTGTCGGCCTGCAGATCAGCGTGCTGCTGACTGACGGCAGCCAGCCGGTCGGCCGCGGCATCGGCCCGGCGCTGGAAGCGCGCGACGTACTCGCCGTGTTGCGCAACGACGCGGATGCACCGCAGGACCTGCGCAATCGCGCGGTCTCTCTGGCCGGCCGCATTTTTGAAATCGCCGGCAGCATCGCGCCGGATGCCGCAATCGCCAAAGCACACGGCCTGATCGATGACGGCAAGGCTTGGCGCAAATTCCAGGCGATCTGCGAAGCCCAAGGCGGCATGCGAGTGCCGCCGCAGGCCGCGCATACCCATGTGGTTGCCGCACCGGCCACAGGCCCGGTGATCAGCATCGACAACCGCCGCCTCGCCCGCGTCGCCAAACTCGCCGGCGCGCCGCAATCGCCGGCAGCCGGGCTTTATCTGCACACCCCTGTCGGCACCCGCGTTGAACGCGGCCAGCCGCTGTTCACGCTGCACGCGGAAACACCCGGGGAACTCGCCTATGCGCTGGCCTATCTGTACGGTCAGCCGCCCGTCATCGCCATCGCCAACGGACAATGACCGGCAGTAAAAACACCCTGGTCTTTGCGTTGCCCGGCAATGAACCACTGGCTGCGGCGCTGGCTGCAGACCTGCAGGCGGATGCCGGCGTGCTGGCAACCCGTCGCTTCCCCGATGGTGAAACCTACTTGCGCTTTGATACGCCTCTGAGCGGACGCAAAGTCGTGCTCGCCTGCAGCCTGCATCATCCTGACGACCACATCATGCCTTTGCTGTTTGCCGCGGCGACCGCGCGTGAACTCGGCGCCACTGAAATCGGCCTCGTGGCGCCGTACCTCGGCTATATGCGCCAGGACAAGCGGTTTCAGGATGGCGAAGCGCTGACTTCGGCGTTGTTTGCCAAATTGCTGTCGCCGCAGATCGACTGGCTGGTCACCGTCGATCCGCATCTGCATCGCTGGCACTCGCTGGATCAGATTTATTCGGTGCCGAGCACCGTGATCCCGGCGGCGCCACTGCTCGCGGCGTGGATCAAGGCGCATGTTGAAAACCCGGTGCTGATCGGCCCGGATGCCGAAAGTGAACAATGGGTGTCGGCCGTTGCAGGCATCGCCAGTGCACCCCATGTGGTACTCGAAAAAAAACGCCGTGGCGACCGGGACGTGTCGGTCAGTATCCCCAATCCGGCAATATTGCACGGCCGCACACCGGTACTGGTGGACGACATCATTTCCACCGGCCACACGATGATCGCAGCAGTTCGACATGTGCTGGATCAAGGACTGAAACCGCCGGTCTGTGTCGGTGTACACGCGGTGTTTTCAGGGGATGCCCATGCCGAACTGCTGGCCGCCGGTGTATACCGGGTGGTGACCACTGACACCATTCCTCATGCGTCCAACCTCATCCGCATGAGCCGCACGATTGCCGAAGCAGTATCAGCCTTGCAGCGTTAAACGGCACAACCGCCGAATTTCGCGATACG
>JBILYA010000205.1:0-4566 GCA_044378065.1 Burkholderiales bacterium
AAGGTCGGTGACTTCAGCATGAGCACACAGATCATCAGCCAGTTGTGGGGCGTCGGTGTAGCCGTGCTGTGGTCAGCCGTGGTTGCCCTGATTGCCTACAAGATCGTTGACCTGATCGTCGGTCTGCGTGTGTCCGAAGAAGTCGAGCGCGAAGGCCTCGACATCAACGAGCACGGCGAAAAGGCTTACCACCTGTAATCCCTCTCCGGAATCCTCTTCCCGAGGCAAGCGGGCGCTACGGCGCCCGCTTTTTTTTGCCCTTCGGTTCAAGCACGCCGGCGGCAAAGGGCGCTTTTGGGGATCAGCTACAATCCGCGTCATGACCGTACCCCGCCTGACTACCGCACTGACCGGCCCGCTGCAGGAACTGGAAAGCCATATCCTCAAGGCCACCACCGACATCGAACACTGGCTGCGCTTGCAATGGCAGGATCATGCCGCACCGTTTTACGCCTCCGTTGATCTGCGTAACGCCGGATTCAAACTCGCACCGGTGGATACCAATCTGTTTCCCGGGGGCTTCAACAACCTCAATCCGGATTTCCATCCGCTGTGCGTGCAGGCGGCAATGGCTGCCATCGAAAAAGCCTGTCCGGACGCACGCGCGATCGCGCTGGTTCCGGAAAACCACACCCGCAACCAGTTTTACCTGCAGAACGTCGAAAAGCTTGCGCGCATCCTGAGGCACGCCGGGGTCGAAGTACGCATCGGCAGCCTGCTGCCGGAAATCACCGCCGCCACCGACATTGAACTGACCAACGGCACGACGCTGCGCCTGGAACCGCTCAAGCGCGAAGGCAACCGGGTCAAGGTCGGCGACATGGATCCCTGCGTGGTCCTGCTCAACAACGATCTGTCGGCCGGTGTTCCGGCGATCCTGCAGGGACTGGAGCAGAACGTCTTGCCGCCGCTGCATGCCGGCTGGGCGACCCGACGCAAATCCAAGCACTTTGCCGCCTACGATGACGTGACCAAGGACTTCGCAAAGCTGATCGGCATCGATCCCTGGCTGATCAATCCCTATTTCGAACGCTGCGGCAAAATCAATTTCCGCGAACGCCAGGGCGAAGAATGCCTGGAAGGCTATGTATCGGAAATCCTTTCCGACATCCGCAAGAAATACACCGAATACGGCGTCACTGAAGAGCCCTTCGTCATCGTCAAGGCCGATGCCGGCACCTACGGCATGGGCATCATGACCGTGAAGGATCCGTCGGAAGTCAAAGGCCTCAACCGCAAGCAGCGCAACAAGATGGCCGTGGTCAAGGAAGGCCTCGAAGTCAATGACGTGATCGTGCAGGAAGGGGTGTACACCTTTGAAAACGTCGGCGATGCCATCGCCGAACCGGTGGTTTACATGATCGACCACTTTGTCGTCGGCGGTTTCTATCGCGTGCACACCGAACGCGGCAAGGACCAGAACCTCAATGCCCCCGGCATGCAGTTCGTGCCGCTGGCGTTTGATGAACCCTGCTCCTCACCGAATCCCGGCGACCCGGACTGCCCGCCCAACCGGTTTTATTCGTACGGCGTTATCGCCCGCCTGGCACTGCTGGCGGCTGCGATCGAGTTGGAACGCATGGAACCAACGGATAGCGCCCCGGCACCATGAAAATCGCCTTCATCGTCGATCCGCTTGACTCCTTCAATCTGAAGAAGGACAGCACATACGCCATCATGCGTGAAGCGGCCTCGCGCGGACACCAGCTGTTCACGATGCAGCAGGATGATCTGGCCTGGCATAAACAGTCCGTCAACGGTCGCGCATCACGGCTGCACCTGACTGATACGACACCGGCGACGACTGCGGCGACGCCGTCCTGGTACCGGCTCGAAGCCGCTGCGGACACACCGCTGGAACAGTTCGACGCGGTGCTGATGCGCAAGGATCCGCCCTTCGACATGGAATACATCTACAGCACCTATCTGCTGGAGATGGCGGAAAAACGCGGCGCCCGGGTGTTCAACCGTCCGCAGGCAATCCGCGATCACAACGAAAAAATGGCCATCGCCCGCTTTGCGCCGTTCACGGCACCGACGCTGGTAACCCGGCGCGAAGCCCTGCTGCGCGAATTCCTTGTTGAACACGGCGACATCATCCTCAAACCGCTGGACGGCATGGGTGGCGCCTCGGTGTTCCGGGTGCGTGCCGGCGATCCCAATGTCAGTGTGATCATCGAAACACTGACCAGCCACGGCGCACGCACGATCATGGCGCAACGCTATCTGCCGGAAATCAGCAACGGCGACAAACGCGTGCTGGTGATCGGCGGCGAAGCGGTGCCTTACTGTCTCGCGCGGATTCCCCAGCCCGGTGAAACCCGCGGCAATCTGGCCGCCGGCGGTACCGGCGTCGCCCGCGAACTCAGCGCACGCGACCGTGAAATCGCCGAAACCCTGGGCCCGCAACTGATGGCAGCCGGTTTGCTGCTGGTCGGACTCGATGTCATCGGCGACTGTCTGACCGAAGTGAATGTCACCAGCCCGACCTGTTTCCAGGAAATCACCCAGCAGACCGGCTTTAACGTTGCCGGTATGTTATTGAATAAATTGGAAAATTTGGTTTAGTCGACGAATGGCGCAGCCCCCGGTAATTATGTTGCAGCGCAAGAAAAGGGGGCGTAGAGTATTGCGCTTTCATGACAGCAGCGGCCCCAACCCATGATCGGCATCCTGATTATCAGCCACGGCACTCTGGGCGAAAGCCTGATCCACTGTGCCAGCCATATGCTCAACAAGCGGCCGCCGCGACTGCGCCAAATCGGCGTCACCGCCCAGGATGACCCGGCACAGCTGGTGCCCCAGGCGCGCAAGATGATCAAGGAGCTCGACGAAGGTGACGGCGTGCTGGTGCTCACCGACATGTACGGCGGCTCGCCATCCAATATTGCCGCCAAGCTGGTCATGCCCGGCAAAATCGAAAGCGTCGCCGGAGTCAACCTGCCGATGCTGATCCGCGCCCTGACCTACCGCGACAAGTCGCTGCAGATGATGATCACCAAGGCCATCAGCGGCGGCTGCGAAGGCGTGCTGCGGGTGCCCCCGGTATTCACCACTGTTCCCCATGCAGCAACAGGAAGCTGAGATCATCAACAAGCTCGGGCTGCACGCACGGGCTTCGGCGAAACTGACCCAGGCAGCAGGCACCTACGCCAGCAGCGTCTGGCTGACCCGCAACGGCCGTCGCGTCAATGCCAAGAGCATCATGGGCGTGATGATGCTGGCCGCGGCCAAAGGTTCGAAAGTCACCATCGAAACGGATGGCCCGGATGAATCCGAGGCGATGAAGGCATTGCTGGCTCTGATCGCCGACCGTTTCGGCGAAGGAGAATGACCGTCAAGGATTGAGGGGCCAGCCCGCAAAGGGCAGAATACGTTCCACCGTCATTAATCGCAGCAACTTCCGGCCTCGACATCCATGAGTTTCACGATCCACGGCATCGGCGTTTCCGGCGGCATCGCCATCGGCCGAGCCCATCTGGTTTCGCATACCAAACTCGAAGTCGCGCACTATGAAGTGCCGCCGGAGCAGGTCGCCGACGAAGTGGTGCGTTTTGATCTCGCAGTGGCCACCGTGCGCGGCGAACTCGATCATCTGCGCGGTGCCGTACCGGCAGGTGCACCCGCGGAATTCGCGGCCTTCATTGACCTGCACCTGATGATCCTCAACGACTCGACGCTGTCGGGCATTCCCCGGGACATCATTGAGACCGAGCATTGCAACGCCGAGTGGGCGCTGAAAATGCAGACCGACGAACTGCTGCAGCAGTTCGATGCCATCGAAGACAACTATCTGCGCGAGCGCCGCGCCGACGTCATCCAGGTCGCCCAGCGCGTGATGAAAGCGCTGTCCGGCCAGCCCGGTTACTTGCCGCCGCCGGCGGGAGACTCCGAAGAAAATCTGGTGCTGGTGGCGCATGACCTGTCACCCGCCGACGTCGTGCTGTTCAAACAGCACCAGTTCGCCAGTTTTGTCACCGATCTCGGCGGCTCAACCTCGCACACGGCAATCGTCGCGCGCAGCCTGAATATTCCCTGCATCGTCGCGCTGCACCAGGCCAGGCAGCTGGTGCGCGAAAACGAAATGGTCATCGTCGACGGCACGCAGGGCGTGCTGATCGTCGATCCGGACACGCAGGTTCTTGCCGAATACCAGCTGCGCCAGCGCGAATTCGGGCTGGAACGGCAGAAACTCAAGCGGCTGCGCGACACGCCGGCACGCACCCTCGACGGCGCACAGGTGGAACTGCACGCCAACATCGAACTGCCGGGCGACGTAACGCTGGCGGTCGAAAGCGGCGCCACCGGCATCGGCCTGTTCCGCACCGAGTTCCTGTTTCTCAACCGGCCGGACCTGCCCGACGAAGATGAACAGTTCGAGGCGTACCGCAAGGTGCTCGAAGAAATGCGCGGAAAGCCGGTGACCATCCGTACCTACGATCTGGGCGCCGACAAGCAGATCGACGACTCGGCTCGCGCATCACCGAACCCTGCGCTGGGCCTGCGCGCGATCCGGCTGTGCCTGACCGAGCCCAAACGGTTCATCACGCAGCTGCGCGCCATGTT
>JBILYA010000206.1:0-4546 GCA_044378065.1 Burkholderiales bacterium
GCGTCACCATGCAGGAAACCAAAAAAATCAATCCGCTGATCGCACTTGCCGCGATCTCCGTGATTCTGTTCAGCATCGTCGGTGTCGGCGTCATGACCGGGCTGATCTCCAACTCGTTTTCCAAAGGCAAGGAATCAACACTGGAAACCGCTGCATCAAAATCTGCGACTGAAGAGAGCAAGACCGTCAAAACTGAATCACCTGCACCGAAGCAGAAAACGGTGGCTAAACATTCCAGCCCAAACACTACCCAAGCCCCGTCCCAGCCTGCAGTCGCGTCACAGGAGCCGGTCAAGGCGGCTTCGCCGGTCTGCACCAGTTGTGGCGTGGTCTCCAGCGTAAACGCCATTGCACAACAGGGCGAAGGCTCCGGCCTCGGCGCCGTTGCCGGCGGTGTCGTTGGCGGACTGCTCGGCAATCAGGTCGGTGGCGGCACCGGCAAGAAGATCGCCACGGTGGCCGGCGTAGCCGGCGGCGCCTATGCCGGACACCAGATCGAAAAAAACGCGAAATCATCGACGCGCTACGACGTGATCGTGAAAATGGAAGACGGTTCCACGCAAACGTTCTCCTATGAATCGCAGCCTGCCTTTCAACCCGGCAGCAAAGTGCGGGTCGTCAACGGCGCACTCACCGCCGGCTGAAGCGGTTCGCCCGGCAAAAAGGCGTCCAAACCGGACGCCTTTTTATTCATTTAACTTATTGTTTTTATTAATTTATTTTCACAATGCCGCACCCTTGTCTCATATACCCTATAGGGGTATATTGAGGTTATGGTGCATTCAACAACATCCGCCTCCCCCAAAGAAGCCGCGATTGATCTGCCGATCAGCGGAATGACCTGCGCCGCCTGCGCCACGCGTATTGAAAAAGTACTCAATCGCCTGCCCGACGTACATGCCGCAGTGAACTTCGCCACCGAAAAAGCGCATATCGAATATCCGGCCGGAACCCTGGCCCCCGCCGATCTGATCGCCGCCATTCGCAAAGCCGGCTATGACGCGCAGGAGCCGACGGATAACAGTGACGCCGAGCGCAAAGCCGAACGTCTGGCGGTATATCAGCGCGATCTGCGTCTGTTTACGATTTCCGCAGTGCTGACGCTGCCCTTCCTGGCCCTGATGCTGTACATGCTGACGGGGGCCCCCCAAGGGGACTTGATTCGCGGCGCCCACCACGCTGCCTGGTTTCCGCCGCTGGCACAGTTGCTGATCGCCACGCCGGTGCAATTCTGGATCGGGAGCCGCTTTTACATCGGCGCATATCATGCAATCCGTGGCGGCGGTGCGAATATGGATGTACTGATAGTGCTCGGCACCAGCATGGCGTATTTCTTCAGCGCTGCGGTCGCGCTCGCAGGACTGGAAGGCCACCTCTATTTCGAAGCGGCAGTCAGCATCATCACGCTGGTATTCCTCGGCAAGTTGCTCGAATCGCGCGCACGTGCCCGCGCATCCGCAGCGATTGAAGAACTGGTGCGACTGCAACCGCAGACGGCACGCGTTGAACGCAACGGCGAGGTTCACGAAATCCCGGTCGCGCAGTTGCGGGTGGGCGACACCTTCATCGTGCGCCCCGGCGACGCGGTGCCGGTGGACGGCAGCGTCATCGACGGCAACTCAAGTATCGATGAATCGCTGCTGACCGGTGAAAGCCTTCCGGTAAGCAAAACCGCCGGCAGTCCGGTATACGCCGCCACCATCAACGCGCAGGGGCTGCTGCGCTGCAACGCCACCGGCATCGGCGCCGACACCGCACTCGCCGGCATCATCAAACTGGTGGAAGAAGCCCAGGGCTCGAAAGCGCCGATCCAGCGCTTGGCCGACCTCATTGCCGGCGTGTTCGTGCCTGTCGTCATTGTCATTGCAACCCTGACATTTGCCGGCTGGTGGTGGTGTGGCGGCTCATTCGCCGATGCATTGGTGCCGGCCGTGGCCGTACTGGTAATCGCCTGTCCTTGCGCTCTGGGGCTGGCAACGCCGACTGCAATCATGGTCGGCAGCGGCGCCGGTGCACGCGCCGGCGTACTGGTCAAAAATGCCGAAGCCCTCGAACTCGCCGGCCATATCGACACACTGGTGGTCGACAAAACCGGCACCCTGACCCAGGGCAAACCTGCGGTCACGGATTGCGAGGTCATCGGGAACAGCACTGAAAATGTCCTGCTCGGTGTCGCTGCCGCACTGGAAGCCGGTTCCGAACATCCTCTGGCGCGCGCCGTTCTTGAGCATGCACAAAGCCGCGGCATCAGTCCGGTACCGGTCAGCGATTTCACTGCAGTGCCGGGCAAAGGCGTGCAAGGACTGCTCGACGGCAAAGTTGCCCTCCTCGGGTCACCGCAATTCATCGCTGCCGAAGGTGTCACATTGCACGATTCCACAGTTGCCCGCCTGCAGGATCAAGGCAAGACAGTGATTGCAGTGGCCCATGACGGTATCGCCCTTGGACTGATTGCGATTACCGATCCGCTGCGCCCCACTTCGGCGGAAGCCGTTGCCGCTCTGCAGGCGCTGGGCATCGAAATCATCATGCTCACCGGAGACAACCGGCGTACTGCAGAACACATCGCAAAACAGGCAGGAATCCACCGCTTCGAAGCCGACCTGCTGCCTCGTGACAAAGCCCGCATTGTCAACAGCCTGCAGCAACAGGGCCGACGCGTCGGCATGATCGGTGACGGCATCAACGATGCACCCGCGCTCGCAGCAGCCCAGGTCAGCTTTGCCATCGGCGCCGGCTCGGATATCGCGTTGCATGCCGCGGACGTGACACTGATGCGCAGCGACCTGCTCAGCGCTGTGGATGCGGTGCAGCTGTCCCGGGCCACATTTCGCAAGATCAAGCAGAACCTGTTTTTCGCTTTTTTTTACAACGTGCTGGGCATCCCGCTGGCCGCTGCGGGCCTGCTCAATCCGGTAATTGCCGGCGCCGCGATGGCGATGAGTTCGGTCTCGGTGGTGAGTAATTCGCTGCTGCTCAAACGCTGGCGACCACAGCACAGCAAGCGGTAGTATTTATCATTTAAAAACAAGGAGATATGGAATGGAAACCACAACCATTGCCGTCGCCGGCATGACCTGCATGGGCTGCGTAGCCAGCGTCAAACGCGTACTGGGCGGCCTGGACGGCATCAGCAGCGCCGAGGTCACACTCAACCCGGCGCAAGCCACGGTGACCTACGACGCCGGCAAGCTCAATCTGCCGACCATCAAAACCGCGATCAGCGATGCCGGCTATGACGTCGACTGAATCCCATTGCGCGGCACCGGTTGATGATGGTCACTACGTCGTGCAGCCGCACAAAAAAGCCCTTCTGAAACGGCTGAACCGGATTGAAGGCCAAGTGCGCGGCATCGCACAGATGATCGGGGAAGATCGTTATTGCGTGGATGTGTTGACCCAGGTCGCTGCCATACAGTCCGCACTGGATGCCGTTGGATTACAACTGCTGGAAGATCACACACGGGGTTGCGTTGCCACCGCGGTCAAGGCCGGCCATGGCGAAAAGAGCATTGCGGAACTGATGACGGCAGTCAGACGTTTCGCCCGCTGAATGCGGGCAGCCGGTCAATAATTCCAGATCTGCCACCAGGGCACGTCCTTACGCGGACCACCCTTCAGATAAACGCTGTCGGGAAAGTTCTTTTTCATCACCCGCTCCGCATCGTCGCGCAGCGCATTCATGCCCATGGCGTCGTAGGCCTTGACCATGATCACCAGACCCTCTTCGTTGGCCGGTGCGCCGGGATAGGTCTTCAGGGCATATTGGGTGCGATTGACCGCAGCCACATACGCTTTGCGCTTCATGTAATAGCGCGCGACATGGACCTCGTGGGAAGCCAGTGCATTGACCAGATAGTTCATGCGCTGGATGGCGTCAGGCGCGTATTTGCTGTCCGGAAAACGCGTCACCAGTTCCTTGAATGCAGAAAACGCATCCGCAGCCGCCTTGGGGTCGCGCTCCGACAGATCCTGTCCGCTGAAAAACCCGAGAAGGCCGAGATCATCATTGAAATTGATCAGACCGCGCAGGTAATACATGTAATCGACACTGGGATGGTTCGGATGCAGCTTGACGAAGCGGTCGATTGACGCCAGCGCTGAAGCCACGTCCTCGTTTTTCCAGTACGCGTAGGAGATCTCAATCATCGCCTGCTGGGCAAAGCGGCCGAAGGGATAACGAGACTCGATGCGCTCATAGTGCTTGATCGCGTTTTCCCAGTTGCGGTCAGCGAGTTCCTGGCGCGCCTCGGCATACAGTTTCTGCGCCGACCAGCCGCGGGTCTCGTCGATCTCCTTGCCGCTGAAAATGCCGCAGCCGGACAGAAGCCCGGCGGCAACCACGATGAATACCGTTAGAATGCGACGCATTGAAGAGACTTGATTTGTCATCCGAAAATTATACCCAATTAACAGCCCCGGCCCCGCAAACTCTTGCGGTTCCGCCGGAATGTGCAGGCCTGCGACTCGACCAGGCGCTGGCCCAGCTGATGCCACAGTATTCCCGTGCCCGGCTGACTACCTGGGTGAAGGAAGGACGGGTCAC
>JBILYA010000207.1:0-4530 GCA_044378065.1 Burkholderiales bacterium
ACCGCTGCTGCGTTTCGATTGCAGCTCACCAAGAATGCGCACCAGATCCCCTCTGACGGTGCAGCAGATGCAGCCGTTATTCATCTCGACAATTTGCTCCTGACGCTCCTGCAGCAGGATTTCATTGTCAATACCGGCTTCGCCAAACTCGTTTTCAATCACTGCGATGCGCAGGCCATGATCCTCACGCAGGATTCGGTTAAGCAAAGTGGTTTTACCGGTACCCAGAAAGCCGGTAAGAATGGTCACTGGTATCTGGGCTGCAGTTTCCCGTTTCATGTGCGCACTCCTGTTACGGGTTGAAATTCATGGCATCTGCTCCGGCGCTCGGCTTCAGTGCGACAGAGAGATCACGCGGCGGCGGCAAGAGGTTGATCTGGCGTACAAATTGCGCTGGAACCGGGGCTGCACCCCATACCTTCAGCAACAAGCTTTGCTGCTCTCGATCAACAAGGATTGTGACTGCACGCAATGGCTGCCCGGTCGGACCACAGCGATGCCATAAGCGGCGATCAACAGCCGCCCAGAAATGGGCGATTCCACTACGAATGGTCAGCGATAACGCCTCGCGGTTCATCGTTGCGCAAAACAGCACTTCTCCGCTGTCTGCATGCTGCACTACGCAATGCAATAATCCATCACTATCGAAAAACGGCATGAAACGCTGGCCCAAGGTGATCTCCGTATTGCTGCCACGAGACGAGAACAGCAGTGTTCTCGCAAACCGACGGGCAACCGGTCCAAGGCGCTCATCCTGAAGAAGGCGGTAATACTGCCGTCCTGCGTGATCAGTGACCATGCAGCCACTCCTGCGAAATCAGTATCGTGGCGATACCCGCAACGACAAACAGCATTTGGGCAAGTATGCTGCGCGCGTCATTGCGACGATGCAGATCGGGAATTAGGTCGGCCAGCGCGATGTATACGAAACTCGAAGCCGCCAGAATCAGAATGTATGGGATTGCATCCTGCGCGTCGCTGAGCGCAAGGTACCCTGTCAGACCACCGATGAGGGACATCAGGCTCGAACCGAAATTCAGCAGCAGCGCACGGCGGCGGCTGTATCCGGCATGCAGCAAAATCATGAAGTCACCGACTTCCTGAGGTACCTCGTGAGCCACAATTGCAATTGTGGTCATGACCCCGAGTTTGGTGTCCGCCATGAAGGCGGCCGCGATCAGGACACCATCGACAAAATTGTGAAATCCGTCGCCAACCACAATCAACAAACCCGTTCGCCGGCCATGTGTAACGCGGGCATGCTGATCGTCCAACGGCTCGTGATGATGTCGCCACAATGCCGCCTTTTCTAACAGAAAGAATCCGATCAGACCGGCAAGCGCGGTAGCAGACAGCGCCTCGATGTTTTCGGACTGCATGAACGCCTCTGGCAACAAATGCAGGAATGCCGCAGCGAGCAAAACACCTACGGCATAACTCACCATCGAGGACACCCAGGGTGCCAGCAACGTAAACGACAACAGGCCGGCAACAAACATGCTCAGCGCGCCGCCGACGATCGTCGCACCGGCTATCCAGATCAATATGATGTCAATGGTTGGCACTTTTGCAATTCAGTTGCATTACTGATTAAAAAAAACGGCTTGAGCTCAGTGCTGGTGGCGGCCGCTTGTCCGCGCCTTGTTTGGCGTAGGACCGCAGTCCGCGCACAAGCCTTTCACCGTCAACTCGACAGCTTTCTGCCGAAATCCCGCCGGAAGCTTCACTGCCGGTCTGGCTTCAACAGGTTCCAGACATAACACCTGTCCGCAATCACTACATTCGAAATGCGCATGCGGGCCTCGGTGTGCGTGGTCCGCAGCGTTGAAACGCCAGATGCGATCATCTCCAGCGATCTTGTGTGCCAAGCCTTGTGCAGTCAGCCACTCCATTACACGGTAAATTGTCACTCGGTTGACCCCAAGTGATGCCGGCAACCGTGACTCAACTTCGGTGTGCGTCAACGCACGTTCCGCCGCAAACAATACAGCGAGAACGGCAATACGCGGTCGCGTCATGCGCGCCCCGGTTTTTCGTATGCATTCTTCTGCGATGTCAGATGCGTTGGTTTTCAAGGCAACAATCCTTCGGATTGCCAGATTTAAACACGGGTGCCTTAGCACTGTTAGCCCGGATACATTATTCAATAAAAACAAGTATTAAATCCATTTTTAATGATTGTTGGCCAGAGTCCGCGCCTCGAAGCCAGATCTGCGAAATGCCGCGATTCCGCCCCCCTTGCAACACTAAACTGGCTACCAAATTTTGCTGCTCAGATTACAACGGGATTACCAATCATAAGCGACACCGCTTGCTTTCGCAACAAAGTTGCAAGTAAAAATTGACCTCTACACCTTATACTGGAATCAATTAAAACCCTGCTGATATTCCTGATCGACGGCTACCGCCTGTTGCTGTCGCCGTTTTTCGGCACGCAGTGCCGGTTTTATCCGACCTGCTCCGCTTACGCCCGGGAAGCCATCGAAATCCACGGTGCCATCAAAGGAACCTGGCTGACCATACGTCGCATCGGTAAATGCCATCCCTGGCACGAAGGCGGCATTGATAATGTGCCGCCACGGCATCCGCCGCACTGAGCATAGCCGCGATCATTAAACGCGGCAGAGCAGACCCTTCAGATATTCCCCCTCGGGGAAATTCAACGCCACCGGATGATCGGCGGCGGCGTGCAGCCAGCATTCAATACGCGCATCGACGCCGGCATCCAGCGCCGCACCGGCAATGATTTTCTGGAACAGGTCGGGACTCACGCCGCCGGAACAGGAATAAGTCATCAGCGCCCCGCCCGGATTGAGCAGCTTGAACCCGATCAGGTTGATGTCCTTGTAGGCGCGTGCCGCTTTTTCCGCGTGCGCCGCAGTCGGCGCAAACTTCGGCGGATCAAGCACGATGACATCGAATTTCCGCCCGGCGTCGCGATATTTTCGCAGCGTCTGGAACACATCAGATTCAATCCACTCGGCCGCCGGCAGTTGATTGCGTTGCGCATTTTCCTGCGCCGCCGCCAGTGCGGGACCGGAGCTGTCGATCGCCGTCACTGCGCTGGCGCCACCGGCCAGCGCGTTCAGCGCAAATCCGCCGCAATAACAAAAGCAATCGAGAACGGTCTTGTCCTTGACCATGCCGCGCAGCATCAGCCGGTTGTCGCGCTGGTCGAGATAAAAGCCGGTCTTGTGGCCATGCTCGGAGTCGATGCCGTATTGCAGCCCGTGTTCGGTGACGACCAGCGGCTCCTGTGCGGAAGCACCGCGCAGCAATCCCGACTGCGGCGGCAATCCTTCCAGCGTTCGCACGTCAGCGTCAGAGCGTTCGACCACACGCGCAACGCCGGGCAATGCCGCCAGCGCATCGGCGATGGCGCCACGCCAGCGTTCGGCGCCGGCGCTGAGGAGTTGCACGACCACGGTGTCGCCGAACCGGTCGGCGACAACACCGGGCAATCCATCGGACTCACCATGCACCAACCTGACTCCGCTGACATCGAAACCCCTGCGTACTGCGGCAGCGCGGGCGATACGCTGCGCAAAAAATCCGGCGTCTATATTGCCGGCCTTCCAGTCCCACACCCGCGCACGGATCTGTGATTCGGGGCTATATGCAGCCACCGCCAGAAACGCGCCGTCGGCAGAACACACTTCAATCGTATCGCCCAGTTGCGGCTTGCCCTCTACACGGGCAATGCCGCCGGAAAAAATCCACGGATGCCGGCGCTTCAGCGATTTCTCGCGGCCGGGCTTCAGAATCAATCGGTTCATTTGTCTTTGCGTTTGGCGCGCGGGTGCGCGGCGTCGTAAATCTTGGCGAGATGCTGGAAATCCAGCTGTGTATACACCTGGGTTGTCGAAATGCTCGAGTGGCCGAGCATCTCCTGCACCGCACGCAGGTCGCTGCTCGACTGCAGTACATGCGACGCGAAGGAATGGCGCAGCATATGTGGATGCACGCGCGCCGCGATACCCTGACGCAGCCCGCGCTGCTGGACACGGGACTGAATGGCGCGCGGTCCGAGCCGGCGGCCCTGACGGTTGACGAACAGCGCATTGGCATCGACACCGGGCAGCGCATCGCGCTGTTCGAGCCAGGCGCGCAATGCCGTTGCGGCGTGGCTGCCGACCGGCACGATGCGTGTCTTGCCACCCTTGCCGGTGACGCGCACCGTGGCATCGGCGAAATTGATGTCTTCCGGTGCGAGGCTGGTCAACTCGGCCAGGCGCAGGCCGGAGGAATAAAACAACTCCAGCATCGCCCGGTCGCGTACCGCCAGCGCATCGTCGTCGCTGACTTCGACGAGTTGTTGCGCATCATCCGGCGACAGCGCATCGGGCAGGCGCTTGGCGCTTTTCGGCGCGCGAATGCCGATGCAGGGGTTTTGTGCGCAACCGTGATCACGTGCGAGATAGTGATAAAAACCGCGCCATGCCGAGAGCATGCGCGCGAGACTGCGGCCGTCGAGTCCGCGGCCATGCAACTGGGCGATGGCGCGGCGGATGTCGTGCGCGGTCAGTTTCG
>JBILYA010000208.1:0-4492 GCA_044378065.1 Burkholderiales bacterium
CAGCAGCGCATTGAGTTCTGGCACTGCCGCTGCCTTGCTGAACAGATCATCAAAACCGTCAAACATGCCGAAGGTCACAAAAATCCCGACCGCGACAAACGCCACCAGTTTGACGATGGATTCGAAGGCAATGGCGGCCACAAGGCCCTCATGCCGCTCGGTAGCGTCAAGATGCCGGGTTCCGAAGAGGATGGTGAACGCCGCCAGCAGCATGGCAACGTAAAAAGTGTTGTCCTGAAGGAAAGGCAGGGCTTCAGGAGCCGCAGAAATCAGGTTGTTCGGATACTGCAGGATGGTCGAGAAACTGGCGGAAATCGCTTTCAGCTGCAAAGCGATGTAGGGCACGATGCCGAGGACGGCAATGATGGTGACCAGTCCGCCCAGTACATGGCTTTTGCCGTAGCGCGAGGCAATGAAGTCAGCAATCGATGTAATGCGATGGGCCTTGCTGATGCGCACCATTTTCAGCAGCACATACCACCACAGTGCGGCCATCAATGTCGGACCGAGATAGATCGGCAGGAAGCCGATACCGCTGGTCGCGGCACGCCCGACGCTGCCGTAAAAAGTCCAGGACGTGCAGTACACCGCCAGCGACAGCGTATAGATATAGGGGTTGGCGATGATGCTGCGGCCGGCGTCGGCGCGTTTGTTGCCGTAGTGAGCAATGGCGAACAGCAGGCCGACGTAAAGGAAGGAGATGACGACGATCAGCGCGCCGGTCAGCATGTCACTGGTCCCGGCGTTCAATGATCAGCGCCATCGCCGCGATCAGTACGGCCCAGGCGGAGAACAGGTAGACATAGACCAGCGGAATGCCCCAGATCCGCATGTCACCGGCAAACAGCGAGAGCAGCGGGTAGTTGAACAGCAGGCAGCCCAGCAGGAACAGCGCCACGAGGCGCTGTCCCTTGAGTGTGGGTCTGATCATTGCGGCGGCTGCCGCCCGCCGGGCATGACGGTGCTTATTTCTGCGGTTGCTTCAATTGTTCCAGAATCGCCGGGTTTTCCAGTGTGGAGACGTCCTGGGTGATTTCTTCGTCCTTGGCGATGGAACGCAGCAGGCGGCGCATGATCTTGCCGGAACGGGTCTTCGGCAGGTTTTCGCCGAAGCGGATGTCCTTGGGCTTGGCGATCGGGCCGATTTCCTTGCTGACCCAGTCCTGCAGTTCCTTGACCATTTTTTTCGCCGCTTCGCCTTCGGGACGGGCTTGTTTGAGAACGACGAAGGCGACGACCGCTTCGCCGGTCAGATCATCGGGACGTCCGACCACGGCTGCTTCGGCAACCAGCGAGCTGTTGGCGACCAGCGCCGATTCGATTTCCATGGTGCCGAGACGATGGCCGGAAACGTTCAGCACGTCATCGATGCGGCCCATGATGCGGATGTAACCATCCTCATCGTAAGTCGCGCCGTCACCGGCAAGGTAATACTTGCCGTGGAAGTCTTCGGGGAAATAGGTTTTCTTGAAGCGCTCAGGGTCACCCCAGATCGTGCGAAGCATCGACGGCCAGGGTTTTTTGATGACCAGAATGCCGCCTTTGCCTTTGCCGACCGACTGACCTGTTTCATCGACGATGTCGGCGGAAATGCCGGGAAGCGGCAAGGTTGCTGATCCGGGTTTGGTCGGTGTCGCACCGGGTAAGGGTGTAATCATGTGGCCGCCGGTTTCGGTTTGCCACCAGGTGTCGACGATCGGGCAGCGTGTCCCGCCGACGGTTTCGTGGTACCAGATCCAGGCTTCGGGATTGATCGGTTCGCCAACCGTACCAAGGATGCGCAGGCTCGACAGGTCATATTTTTTCGGCAGATCACCACCGGCCTTGATCAATGCGCGAATTGCAGTTGGCGCTGTGTAAAACACCGTGACTTTGTGGTCCTGAATGGTTTTCCAGAAGCGGCCGGCGTCCGGATAGGTCGGAACCCCTTCAAAAACAACTTCGGTGCCGCCACAGGCCAGAGGGCCATAGCAGACATAGGAGTGGCCGGTCACCCAGCCCACATCAGCTGTGCACCAGAACACATCTGTTGGCTTGTGATCAAAGGTCCATTTCATCGTCAGGATGGTCCACAGCAGATAGCCGCCTGTGGAGTGCTGGATGCCTTTGGGTTGGCCGGTTGACCCCGAGGTGTAGAGAATGAACAGCGGATGCTCGGCATCGACCCATTCCGGTTCGCAGTGTTCCGGCTGATCCTTGACCAGATCGTGAAGCCAGACGTCCAGTTTGGGATTCCAGTTGACTGCAGCGCCAGTGCGTTTGTAGGTGACCACGGATTTAATGGTGGTGCAGCCGCCCAGCGCCAGTGCGTCGTCTACGGCGACTTTTAGCGGGATGGCTTTGCCGCCACGCATTTGTTCGTCAGCGGTCAGCACGGCAACCGCGCCGGCATCAATGATCCGTTCGTGAAGGCTCTTCGCCGAGAATCCCCCGAATACCACGGAGTGGATGGCGCCAATCCGGGCGCAGGCCTGCATGGCGACGATGGCCTCGATCGACATCGGCAGGTAGATGATGACGCGATCGCCCTTTTTGATGCCCAGCGACTTCAGGCCGTTGGCCATCTTGCAGGTGCGCGTGTAAAGGTCTTTGTAGGTGGCTTTGGTGATTTTGCCGTCGTCAGCCTCAAAGATGATCGCGGTTTTGTCCGGCTGCGTCTGCAGATGCCGGTCGAGACAGTTGTAGGACGCGTTCAGCGTACCGTCGGCGAACCAGCGGAAGAAGGGCGGTTTGCTGTCATCCAGTACTTGCGTGAACGGTTTTTTCCATAGGACATGTTCTCGTGCCAGTTTGGCCCAGAAACCGGCGTAGTCCTTTTCCGCTTCTGCGCACATTGCGCGATAGGCATCCATACCGGAAATATTGGCCTGAGCGACGAGTTTCGCGTCTGGCGGAAACACACGGTGCTCTTGCAGTACTGATTCAATGGTTCCGGACGTCGTGGTCGACATGCTGCTCCTCCGCAGGTTCTGTGAACGTATTGTGTTCGCTGGCGCGTCTGTTCCGTAACCCTGTCACGGGTCTTGCAGCCGGTAGCGATATTAGGCTCAATAAAATCATTATCGTCGTGTCTTGTAAAGACGGTGAGCGGCCGGAATGATGGCAAAAAGCCGTTTTAACGTGCATACTTACTACTTTCTTACGGCGGGCCTCCCCGCATCGCATGGTAGTGAACCTGGTCAGGTCCGGAAGGAAGCAGCCACAGCTATTTAATGCGAGTGCCGGGGGTTCGGCTCGCCACCCCAATTCTGAAACAGGGCGGGGCGGTCGCACGGCCGTTTTTGCAGTAATGGCGATCAAAAAAATCACGCGGGACGTGATGGTCACCGCGCTGTTGTTGATGTTGTCCGCCCCGTCCCTTGCCGTTGACGGCATGGCGCTCGAAACCGGTGGATATGACGACGAACGCAGCAGCATGGTTCGCGTTGCCTTGCAGTGGCAATGGTCCAAGCGTTGGTTTCAGGGGCAGGGCTGGCATCTCGGTGGCTACTGGGACTTGTCGGCTGCCCGTTGGGAGCGTGATCCGAGTGCCGACAGCCTGTCGGAAATCGGCCTGACTCCGGTGCTCAGGGTGCAGGCAGACGGACTCCGCGGCGCTTATCTGGAGGGCGGCATCGGTGCCCACCTGCTGTCTTCAACCCGTCTTGACGACAAAAGCTTCGGCAGCGCGTTCCAGTTCGGTGAGCATCTGGGCTTTGGCTATCGTTTCGGTGTGACCGGGGCCTATGATCTGGGTTACCGTTTCCAGCACATCTCGAACGGCAATATCAAGGATCCCAATGACGGGATCAATTTTCACCAGATCCGGCTCCAATACTGGTTCCAGTAGTCGCTGAAGGCAAGCGCCTTTACGGCTAAAATAGCAGCTTCCAGCCATCACCGAACCGATTCCAGAGACGCCGTGACCCAGGTCCTAGCCCGCAAGTGGCGCCCCCGCAGTTTTACCGAACTGGTCGGACAGGAACACGTCGTGCGCGCGTTGACCAATGCGCTGCGCCAGCAAAGGCTGCATCACGCCTATCTCTTTACGGGTACGCGCGGCGTAGGCAAAACCACGCTGGCGCGCATTCTGGCCAAGTCACTGAACTGCGAAACCGGCGTCACCGACGCGCCCTGCGGCAAGTGCGGCGCATGCACCGAAATCGATACCGGCCGTTTTGTTGACCTGATTGAACTCGACGCGGCGTCAAACACCCAGGTCGACAACATGCGTGAGTTGCTGGAGAACGCGCTGTATGCGCCGACCAGCGGTCGCTACAAGGTTTACATCATCGACGAAGTCCACATGCTCTCGCGCTCGGCTTTCAATGCGATGCTGAAGACTCTGGAAGAGCCGCCGGGGCACGTCAAATTCATTCTGGCGACCACCGATCCGCAGAAAATCCCGGTCACGGTGCTGTCACGCTGTCTGCAGTTCGGTCTGAAACAGATTCCGCCGCAGCAGATCCGCGACCGTTTGACGGAAGTGCTGGCCGCTTAAAACGTTAAATCC
>JBILYA010000211.1:0-4480 GCA_044378065.1 Burkholderiales bacterium
GGTGGCTGCCGGTATTTTTCTGGTTCTCGGCATTGCAACGCTTCTGGGTGCGGGCGAGTCGCTGGGGTTTTGATCCCGCGGCAGTGAATACCGGAGGCTGGCCGATACGGCCAGCCTCCGTGCCTTTTTACTCGTGTATCCCGGCGTCCTTGATCACCTTGCCCATCTTTTCCATGTCCGCGCGCATATAGGCCCCCAGTTGTGCCGGCGTACTGGCGACGACTTCGGCGCCGATGTTGAACAGGCGTTCCTTGATTTCGGGCTTGTTCAGCGTGCGCGCCGTTTCGCGATTGAGTACGTCAATGATCGCGACTGGTGTTTTCGCGGGTGCGAACATGTGGATGACCGCCATGGTTTCGTAACCCGGTACGGTCGATGCGATGGTCGGCAGGTCGGGTACCAGTGCCGAGGGCTTGGCGGTTGAAACGGCCAGCCCGCGAACACGGCCGGAACGGATGTGCGGCATCACGGCGCCGGCATTGGGGAACATGATTTGTGTTTCACCGCCGATCAGGCCGTTGAGTGCCGGACCGCCGCCTTTGTAAGGCACCATGGTGATATTGACGCCGGCGAGCGCCTTGAACAGTTCCGCAGCGAGATGCGGCGAAACGCCGATAGTACCTGCCGCGTAATTGAGTTCCCCCGGTTTTGCCTTGGCGAGAGCAATCACGTCCTTTACCGATTTCACCGCCAGCGTCCGATGTGCCACCAGGATGTTCGGCAGTTGCACCGCGAGGATCACCGGCGAGAAATCCCTGATCGGGTCCCAGGCCACTTTGCTGCGCAGAAAGGGCGTCAGCCAGATATTCGATCCATAAACCAGCAGTGTGTGGCCGTCCGGGGCCGCTTTGGCGGCGATCTCCGCAGCGACGATGCCGCGGTTGTCGACGATTGCACGCTGAGGCAGGCTGTTGTTGATGCCTTCGGCCATGATCCGGGCCAGGATGTCGTTGCCGCCGCCGGCTTCGGATGTGACGATACGTATCGGGCGCGTTGGATAGCTTGCGTTCGCCGACCACGCCGCTGACGACAGCAGTTGGGCGCCGAGTGCAATCAACCAAGCCAGGATATTCAGTTTCAACGGCATTATTCTCCTCCGGAAAAGCGTTGTTGTGACCGCAGGTCGCTACATTACATCATCACCCGGCCGCCATTCACATCCAGCACTACGCCGTTGATGTAGGCGGCGGCATCCGAGGCAAGGAACAGCATCGCCTGCGCATGGTCTTCAGGCACTGCCAGCCGGCGAAGGGGCACCTGTGATGCGATGCGTTCGATGTCGGCTTCGCTGCGCAGAGCCGCGACACGCGGCGTCAGCGTGGTGATCGGGGCAACCGCATTGGCGGTGATGTTATCGGGGCCGAGCTGGAAGGCGAGGAAGCGCGTGAACTGGGTGACGCCGGCCTTGGCGGCGCCATAGGCCGGCGACGAGGCGGCGTGCACCGTGCGACCGGAAATCGAGGACACGTTGATGATGCGTCCTGCTTTGGATTTTTTAAGGTGCGGGATCGCCATTTTGCAGATCAGGAACACGCTGCGCAGGTTCAGTGTCACGGTGCGGTCCCATTCGTCAATGGTCATGTCTTCCACGCTTGCCAGCCGGCCGTAGCCGCCGGCGCAGTTGATGACGATGTCGATGCCGCCGAAGGCTGCGACCATACCGGTGATGCATTGCTCGACCGATACGGCGTCGGTAATGTCGGTTTTGAAGAACCGTGCATTTCCGCCGGATTGGCCGATCGCATCAGCGACCCTGTTGCCGTTATCGACGTCGATGTCGACGATGGCGACCTTGCAGCCCTGTGCGGCAAAATGGCGCGCGGTTTCCGCGCCGATGCCTTGTGCGGCGCCGGTGATCAACGCGACACGGCCTTTGAGTTCGGGATAAATGGCCATCAGGACTTCTCCTCGGTTTCAGCAGCGACGGCTGCGCTGCGGTTGATCCATGACCCGCAGCCCATGACCGCGGCACAGGTCCAGAAAATCGTTGCTACACCGCCGACCGCGGCGCCGATCACGCCGAAGACCGGGGGCACGAACACATGCGCGCCGTAGCTCACCGCGAGGCGCATCGAAATTGCTTCCGCCGAGCGTCCGGGCGGTCCGGCATTGAAGGACAGGATCATTGACAGCGGTTGTCCGCAGCCGAGCCCCAATCCAAGGACAAAGGCGCTGGCTGCGAGCAGAGGCGCGCTGGTGGTCAGCGGGAAGGCTATGAACGCCACCCCCGAAATAATGAACGCGCCGGCGAGCATCGCACGCTCGCCGAAACGTCGGGTGATCGGCGGGATGAACAGCCGTGTGACAAAGGCTGCAGCGCCGAAGGCTCCCATGATCAGACCGATTGTTGTTGCCGAGAAACTCAGGCTGTGGCCGTAGATCGGCATGTACAGATTGAACAGATCGAGACCGGTCATTACCGCGGCATTCGACAGCAGCGCGTTACGCATCGCCGGCAGCGCAAGCAGGTCTTTCATGTTGCGTGGCGCCTGTGCTTCGCTGCTGACGATAGCGGTAGGCGGGAACAGATCGCGTTTGAATGCCACCGTCAGCCCGCAAATCAACGGAATGAGCGCCACCAGCAGGAAGGTCGGCTGGTGCGACAGCGTGTCGATGGAAAGGCCGACGGCAATCGGGCCAATCACTGAACCGGTCGATTCACCGAGGCTGTAATAACTGAAGTTCCGCGTTCGCGTTTCCGCGGTTGATAACACGCCGACAAGGTTTTGTGTGGCTACCACCCAGAGCATGCTGGTGAAGCCCCACAGCGGCGCGACCACATAAAGCATTGCGAGCGACGGGAAAAAGTACGGCAGCATCAGGCTGATCGTGTAGGTGCCCAGTCCCCAGTAGATCAGCAGACGGTTGTCGAAACGGTCGGCGAGGCGGCCGGCGGCGATCGCCAGCAAAAAAGGGAACAAACCGTACAGCGCGAACAGGATGCCGGTTTCGAAGGGCCCGGCACCCAGATTGACCGCATACAGCGTCATCAGGATGCGGCTGCCCTTCATCGTGATGAAGGCAATGCTGGAGAGGACGAGGAGCAGGGCGAGCGGCATGTTTCCGCCCGATTATAACGGCCGCAGGCGCAGCCTAACCCTCGCACGGTCGCGCCAGGCGCGCAACCGGTCGATGGTCTTGCATCAGCGCTGCTTTAGTTACGCAGCGCGTCCGCTTGCTGGAATCAACCGGCGGATTTCAGCTGCCGCGGATCGGTCGAGTGTTGCTGGTGATGTTCAACCCAGCCCCTCACGATCCGTGCGGCGCCGAGCAGCAGATCGGCCAGTGCTTCGCCGCGCAGCAACGCGGCTTCGGCGCGGATGCGATCGCTGGCGGTCAGGTGGATGCGGGCCAGCAATTCAGTGCTACTGGCAGCTTCGGTGATGGCGGTTTTCATGATGGTCTCCTTTATGATGCTTTGCAAAAAAACATCAAGATCTATAAGGTTATATAAATCAATATGATGCGTAACCATTAGAGCATCGATTTATTACATTGTTGCGACGCAATAACTGTTAATTTTTTAACCGGCGCATCAGGAAAATTGCTAAATCGATGCTGGAACGGTGCTTTGGCCCGAAAACCGGGCAGTAATGGGACTTTTTTGACCCTTGGCGCATGGCTCTCCGTCGGTCATGGTGCGGTTTCCGGCGCTGCGGCATCATCCGGTGCATGAACGGTTATCCCGAACTCGATACCCTCCGCGACTGGATTGAAGTCGCACAGCGCATCGTGGTGCTCACCGGCGCGGGCATCTCCACCGACTCCGGCATTCCGGATTTCCGCGGACCCAAAGGCGTGTGGACGCTCAATCCGAAGGCCGAGCGCATGTCGGACATCCGTTACTACACAAGCGATCCCGAAGTGCGCTGCCTGTCCTGGCAGTCGCGACTTGCGCATCCGGCATGGACTGCGGCGCCGAACGCGGGCCACCGTGCGCTGGCCGAACTCGAGAAACGCGGCAAGCTGCATGCACTGATCACCCAGAACATCGACGGTCTGCACCAGCGTGCCGGCGTATCAGCCGGCAAGGTTATCGAAGTGCACGGCACCCTGCATACCGTGATATGCCTGTCCTGCGGTTGGCGCGGCCCGATGCAGCAAACCCTGGACCGGGTGCGAGCCGGCGAGGAAGACCCGGAATGCCTCGAATGCAATGGACTTCTCAAAAGCGACACCATCTCCTTCGGTCAGCCGTTGATTCCGGAGGTGATCGAGCGTGCGATGACTGTTGCTGCCGAAGCCGACTTGTTTATTGCCATCGGCAGCACGCTGCAGGTTTACCCGGTGGCGGCTGCGGTGCCGCGCGCGCTCGATGCCGGCGCGAGGTTGGTGATCATCAATGCCGAAGCGACTCGGTTTGATGAGGTCGCGGATGCGGTGGTGCGCTTGCCAATCGGGGAAGTGTTGCCGAGAATATGCTCGGCTGATGTTTTAGATCAATGAGGTGACAAAGTGAATGCCATCAGATTACTTACTG
>JBILYA010000210.1:0-4480 GCA_044378065.1 Burkholderiales bacterium
TCATCAGCCGCGCGGCGCCGAGAACGCTGGCCATCGCGCCGATCGTGGTGTGATCAAAACCCATGGGCTTGAAGTTCACGATGTCGCACATGCGGCAGAACATTTCATAGGCAATCACCGTGGCGACGATCAGCTCGCGGCCGTCGGCCTTGCCGATTTCGGCGGCGGACAGCAGCGCGGCAATGCTGTCGCTGGGATGCCCGGCTTCGCGGCCGATGTAACCGTCATTGAAATCGAGATAGCGGATCATCACGCCGTTGGCGAACACCGCAAGATCAGGACTCGTCTGCTGTCCGGTGCACAGGATGGTGGCCGGCTCGGTGCTGGTGACGGTGGCGGCCTGCGCCAGCGCGATGCGCGTCGGTTCACTGTCATAACCGCCGAGCGCGCAGCCCAGCGTGTCGATGATCATGCGCTTGGCCTGGTGCACGACTTCGGGCGGCAGGTCTTCGTAGCGAAGGTCAGCGGCCCAGTGGCCGAGGCGTTGTGCGAGGGTGGTCATTTGCTATGGAAAATTCAGAGAAAGAATTCGCGTTGAATAGCCGTCATTGTAAGCCATGCCCCTGCGCCCCCCTTGCAGTCCGCACACCGGACAAAACGCTGCGCGACAAATGCGGCGACCGGCGCGAACTTGGTGTATAAAATCCCCCATCCCGTTCAACCTGTCGACAGCGAGCCCTCTTGAGCACTGAATCCCCGAAATCCGCCACCAAGGCACAGCTCGACACGCTACTGCTCAAACTCCCCGGTGTCAGCGCGCGCACGATCAACGGCCTCGACGCCTACTTCGTCAGTGACAAGATGTTTGCCTGCATCAGCGGCATCGGCGTCGGCCTGCGACTTCCTGCGGCGACTGCCACTGAACTGCATTTCTCGCGCGACCATGTCAGCGCCTTCCAGCCCGGCGGTATTGCCGCAACCCGCGAATGGATCCAGATCACCCGCGCTGATGCGGCGGATTATGTGAAAGACTTGGAACTGTTCCAGACGGCGCTGGATTTTGTGAAGGCTGCGCGATCGCGCTAGCCGGTCTCAGGCCGCCGATGCGGCCAGCGTCTGCTTGTAGGTTTCCTGGATGATCCACGCGTCAAAGCTGGCGCGGTGACGGTGGTGTTCAACGCCGGCAAGAATGCGGTCCTTGGTTTCGTGCCATAGCGCCATCTGGTCTTCGGACAGAATCATTTCCAGCGGACTGACGCTGAACTTCATTTCCATTTTCGCTTCGTAGAACAGCGTGGTCAGCCAGGGCTTGTCGACCACCCAGGCATCGGTGTACAGCGTCTTGCCTTCGAGCAGCTGGTTGAGATGGGCAGCGACTTCGCGCAAGGGCTTGCCGTAGGTTTCGAGAATATCGCGGGCGATGCGGTGGACTTTCTCGGCGTCTTCATCCCAGTGATCCCAGTCCGGCGCAGGGTGGATCAGCGAGCAGAATTTGGTGTCGTCATCGAGGGCGACGCCGACCTCGATCGGATAACTGCCGTTGCCGAAACCGGAAGCCTCAACGTCGATGATGATCGGTGTTTTCCTGCGGCTCATGTCTGCCCCTGTCGATCCGGTCTGTCAGCTGCGCGTGCCGGAATGCGTTGCAGTTTACTTCGGAACTGCAGTTCAGTGATCATACGCATGCAACAATCGCGATTTACCCTGGATGCACCGCTTCAGGGCATCCGAGCCGTCATTCAAACCCCTCATACGGAACGCTTTCCCCCCATGAATACCACCATCGTCCAAGGCATACAGGCCGCCGTCGCCCCCGTGTTCATGCTGACCGCGGTCGCCGCAATGATCGGCGCGCTGGCGACAAGGCTGTCGCGGATCATCGATCGCGCGCGCTGGATCGAGGAGCGCCTCGATACGCAGCGCATCAAGAATGAAGACGCCGCCTACTGGGAACTGCGCCGGCTCGGCCTGCGCGGCAGCGTCGTCAACTGGTCGATCGGGTTTCTGGTGTTCTGCGCACTGTTTATCGGCGTCACCGTCGCCGGACTGTTCCTCGACGTCACAACGAACTCGGTGACCGACAGTTTTGTGCGCTGGAGTTTCCTCGGCGGCATCATCTGTTTTGCCTGCGCACTGATCTGCTTTCTTGCGGAAACGCTGCTGGCCACCCACACGCTACGCTTTTCCAAACAGTCCAGTGAAAAGCGGCTGCCTCTGGAACACCCCAGAGAATCAAAATAAGTATTTGTTTTTATTGACTTATTTTATATAGCGTTGTTCCAGGTGGCGACGGAAGTACTGCGGATTGAGCGCTTCTCCACTGGCCCGCTGCACCAGTTCCGGCGTCGGCCACAGGCTGGCCTGTGACCAGATGTTATTGCCCATCCAGTCGAATACCGGTTGAAGATCACCCCGCGCGATGCGCGTATCCAGATCCGGAGTCCCGCGACGGATTGCCGCAAACCACTGCGCGGCATACATCGCCCCCAGCGTGTAGCTGGGAAAGTAACCGAAGGCACCTTCGGTCCAGTGCACGTCCTGCAGGCAGCCGTCCTTGTAATTGCCGCGGGTGTCGAGTCCGAGCAGCTGCTGCATTTTTTCATCCCACAACGCAGGGATGTCATCGGGCTCGATGTCGCCCTCGACCAGCGCCCGTTCGATTTCGTAGCGCAGGATCACATGCGCCGGATAGGTCACTTCATCGGCATCGACGCGGATGAAGCCGCGCTTCACACGGGTCCACAGCCGATAGAGATTGTCCGGATCAAAGGCCGGCTGGTCACCGAAGTGTTTGACCAGCAACGGCGCCAGCACGCCGGCAAAGGCGCGGCTGCGCGCAAGCTGCATTTCAAACGACAGGCTCTGGCTTTCATGCACGCCATAGGAGCGCGCCGTCGCCACCGGCTGGCCCAGCCATTCGCGCGGCAGGTTCTGTTCGTAACGCGCATGACCGGTTTCGTGAATCGTACCCAGCAGGCTGCGTGAAAAATCGTCTTCGCTGTAACGCGTGGTCAGGCGCACGTCCTCGGGCACACCGCCGCTGAAGGGATGTGTGCTTTCATCGAGGCGGCCGCCGGCAAAATCAAAACCGAGCAGCGTCATCACTTCAATATTCAATGCGCGCTGCGCCGCCACCGGGAAAGGGCCGGACGGCGCAATCACTTTCTCTGCAGCCTGTTTCGCCTGCGCACAGTTGATCAGATCAGGCAGCCAGGTTTTGACGTCGCCGAAAATGCGGTCGATGTCCGCCGTGCGTACGCCGGGCTCGAAACGGTCCATCAGCGCGTCGTAGCGCGACAGCCCGGTGTCATCGGCGAGCAACTGCGCCTCCTGCCTTGCGAGTTTGACCACTTCGCGGAAATTGCCGAGGAAGCCCTTCCAGTCATTCGCCGGACGCTGGCTGCGCCAGGCGTGCTCGCATTGCGCACCGGCCAGCGTTTTGGCTTCGACCAGCGATTCCGGCAGCGCATTGGCATCGCGCCAGTCACGACCGATTTCGCGCAGGTTGGCGCGGGCCACATCATCCAGCGGTTCGCGGGCAGCGGCGTCGAGCCAGCCCTTGAGCTGCGGATCAGTACGGGTGCGGTGGATCAGCGCGGAGAGCTCACCCTCGGCGGCCGCACGCGCCTCATTGCCCTTGGGCGGCATCATCGCGTTGCGGTCCCAGCCGACGATGGAAGACAGATGGAAATAGCGATACAGCCGCGTATAGACGCGGGTCAGCTCGCCATAGGCCGGCGTCGATTCGGGATTCGCCATCAGAATTTGCCGACGTAATCTTTCTTGATCAGCTCAACACCGTTATGGCGCAGGATGTTGTACGCGGTGGTGACATGAAAATAAAAATTCGGCTGGGCGAATTTGAGCAGGTAGTCCATGCCCTTGAAGGTGTAATCCTGCTTGCCGAGTTTCAGCGTGATGTCGCGGTCGGCGCTGGCGTCGATGGTCGCCTGCGGCACGCTTTCGATAAAGGCCACGGTTTTGGCGATGCGCGCCTTCAGTTCCTCAATGGTCTGCTCGGTGTCTTCATGCTTGGGCACCTCGACGCCGCCCAGGCGCGCCACCGCACCCTTGGAGATGTCGCAGGCGACCTGCACCTGACGGGCGAGATGGAACATGTCGGGAAACAGCCGTGCCGTGGTCAGCGCCGCGGGATCGAGCCTGCGTGCGTCAATGTGGGCCTGCGCCTTGTCGAGCAGCGCAGAGAGGTTGTTGAGCATGTGCACGAATCGCGGCGTGCTGGCGGCATACATGGTGAGGGGCATGGCTTGTCCTGTTGGATGAAATGATCGGTACTTCAGCGTAACTGAGTCAACGTGACGCGGCTTTTTCGAGCAGCGCCTTGATTTTCGGTTCGGGCTTCCAGTAATCGGGGCCCTTGAGAAATTTGCCGTTGGCATCGTAAATCGGCTTGCCGTCAGCACCGAGCTTGCTTTCGTTGCTGTCCATGATGATGTCGAGCACATCCTCCAGCGGCAGCCCGTATTTCAGCGCCTCGGAGCGGCAATAGACGATGACGTCGCCGAGCAGGTCGGCCATG
>JBILYA010000212.1:0-4479 GCA_044378065.1 Burkholderiales bacterium
AGCGGCGCCACCTGCACCAGCGCGCCGATGCAGATGATGCCGCTGATCGCATTGGTCACACTCATCAGCGGCGTGTGCAGTGCAGGCGTGACGTTCCAGACCACCATATAGCCGACGAAACAGGCGAGGACGAAGACTGTGAAGTGATTGAGGAATGCCGGCGGCGCATAGGCGCCGACAAACCAGAAGGCCAGCGCGCCGATCCCGAACACGATCGCCAGCGTCTGCGCCGGCATCGGCTCGCTGCTGCCGCCATGACCATGCCCTTTCTTCTCGGCCGGCTTGGCTGCCGCAGCCGCAGGCTTCGGCTGCGCCGCTGGCATCTTGATCGGTGGTGGCGGCCAGGTGATGCCGCCCTCCTTGACCACCGTCAGACCGCGGATCGCATCATCTTCCATATTGACATTGATGACACCGTCCTTGGTCTTGCACAGTTCCTCGGTCAGGCGGAACAGATTGGTCGCGTAAAGCGTTGATGACTGCTTGGCGAGACGCGAATTCAGATCGGTGTAGCCGACGATGGTGACGCCGTGCTTCACCACCGTTTTCCCGGCTTCCGTCAGTTCGCAGTTACCGCCGCGTTCCGCCGCCATGTCGACGATAACGCTGCCCGGCTTCATGCTCTGCACCATCTCGGCGGTGATCAGCCGGGGGGCGGGCTTGCCGGGAATCAGCGCGGTGGTGATGATGATGTCCACTTCCTTCGCCTGCTTGGCGTACATCTCGCGCTGGGCCTTCTGGAAACCCTCGCTCATCACTTTGGCGTAACCGCCGCCGCCGGAACCTTCTTCTTCGTAATCGACTTTGACGAATTCACCGCCCAGTGACACCACCTGGTCAGCGACTTCGGCACGCGTGTCGTTGGCGCGCACGATGGCGCCAAGACCGGCTGCAGTGCCGATGGCAGCGAGGCCGGCAACACCGGCGCCGGCGATGAACACCTTGGCCGGCGGCACTTTGCCCGCCGCAGTGATCTGACCGTTGAAAAAACGGCCGAAGGAGTTGGCCGCCTCAATGACGGCACGGTAGCCGGCAACACCGGCCTGCGAAGTCAGTGCATCCATCTTCTGTGCGCGGGACAGCACCCGCGGCAGCGAGTCGATGGCCAGCACGGTGGCCTTTTTTGCCGCCAGTTGCTGCATCAACTCGGGATTTTGTGCGGGCCAGATGAAACCGATCAGGGTGCCACCCTCACGCAACAGGCCGACTTCTTCCACCGCCGGAACACCAACCTTGAACACGATGTCGGAACCGGACCACAACTGGGCCGCGCTCGCTGCAATTTCAGCACCGGCGGCACGATAAGTGTCATCACTGCAATTGGCCGCATCACCGGCGCCCGACTGCACCATGACCTTGAAGCCCAGCTTGATCAGCTTCTCAACGACTTCCGGCACGGTCGCAACGCGTTTTTCACCCGACGCCGTTTCTTTCGGCACACCAATGATCTGAGGCATGGATTCCCCTTTATTTATTGCTCTGTTGGCACTGGAACTGGATATTGAAAGATTCTGGATGCTGGATGTTGAGATAGATCAGTCAGGCTGATGCACGCCATGGGCGCAGGGCTGCCCGGATGAATATTGCGTTTTATCTTGAGCATCAACTGGCGCATTGCGATATGATTTTGATTATAAGGCAAAAACACGGCCACCGGCCCGTAGCAACATGACCTGCAGACAGGGATATCGGGGGACGCCCGGACCGTTGACAGCCCTCTGCAGCCTTTATAATCCGCAGATGTCCGCGATACGTGTTTTGCCCGAACTCCTCATCAATCAGATCGCCGCGGGCGAAGTCATTGAACGCCCCGCATCCGCATTAAAGGAATTGCTGGAAAACAGCCTCGATGCCGGTGCACAGGCGATCAGCGTCGATCTGGCCGCAGGGGGCGTGAAGCTGGTCTCGGTCACCGATGACGGCAGCGGTATCGACCGCGATGATCTCAAGCTGGCGCTGGCCCGCCATGCCACCAGCAAAATCGCCTCTCTCGACGATCTGGAACATGTCGGCAGCCTCGGCTTCCGCGGTGAGGCGCTGGCCAGCATCGCCTCGGTATCACGCATGGAACTGACCAGCCGCCGCGCCGACGATCGTCACGCCTGGCGCGTTGCGTCGGAAGGCCCGACGCTGACCGCCCCGGAACCGGCGACACTGCCCCGCGGCACACGCATCGATGTGCGTGAGCTGTATTTCAATACACCGGCACGGCGCAAATTCCTCAAGTCGGAGCAGACCGAGTTCGCACATTGCGAAGAAGCCTTTCGCCGCATTGCCCTGTCCCGCCCCGACGTCGCTTTCTCGCTGACCCACAACGGACGTGCCCGGCTGCAGGTCAAACCGCAGCCGCTGGCCGCACGTGTTGCTGCAGTGCTTGGTGATGATTTCGGCAACGGCGCACTGGAAGTCGATGAATCCGGCGGCCAGATCGCCATACGTGGCGCGATCAGCGCGCCATCGCACGCCCGCGGCACCCGCGATGCGCAGTATTTTTTCGTCAACGGCCGCTGTATCCGCGACAAGCTGGTCGCGCATGCCATCCGCCAGGCTTATGCCGACGTGCTGCACCATGACCGCCATCCGGCCTTCGTGCTGTTCCTCGACATTGATCCGCAGCTGGTCGACGTCAATGTGCATCCCGCCAAGGCCGAAGTACGCTTCCGCGATTCACGCGCGGTGCACCAGTTCATTTTCCACGCGCTGCACAAGACACTGTCCCGTCCTGCCGGCGACGGTGCCGTCGGGTTGCCACCGGCACCGGCAATAAGCCACACGCCGTATCAGTCTTCCGCGCAACCACCGGCGATGCCGCAATACCGCGCACAGGGCGCGATGAGTCTGGGCATCGCCCAGCCGGCTGCCGCCTATGCCACTCTGTTTGCGCCGCAGGCCGCCGCAACAACTCTTGCACCGCCGCCGCCGCTGCCACCCACCGGCGATGAACACCCGCTGGGTTATGCGCTGGCCCAGCTTGCCGGCATTTACATCCTCGCCGAAAACAGCAAAGGCCTGATCATCATCGACATGCATGCGGCCCACGAACGCATCATGTATGAAAAGCTGAAGAATGCGCTCGACGGCCAAGCCATTCCGATGCAACCGCTGCTGGTGCCCGTACATTTCAACGCGGAAGCCCTGGATGTCGCTACGGCGGAAGATGAACTCGAAGCACTGCAGGGTCTCGGCTTTGATATTGCACCCGCCGGACCCGGCGCATTGATCGTACGCGGCGTGCCGGCACTGCTCGCCGACGCCGACGCACAGGCGCTGGCGCTGGATGTGCTGCACGAAGTGCGCGAGTACGGCGCCAGCCGCATCGCCACCGAACGCCGCAATGAACTGCTGGGCACCATGGCATGCCATGCCGCGGTGCGCGCCAACCGCAAACTGACAATGCCGGAAATGAACGCCCTGCTGCGCGACATGGAAGCCACCGAACGTTCCGGCCAGTGCAATCACGGCCGACCCACCTGGCATGCCTTCAGTGTCGCCGACCTCGACCGCCTGTTTCGCCGCGGCGAATAGCCACAGTTAATGGCCGAAGTTAATTGTAAATATTTGTTTTTATTGAAATAAATGGCAAACCCTGCCCCGCCACCCGCGATCCTGCTGATGGGCCCCACCGCCAGCGGCAAAACCGCCGTCGCGGTGCAGCTGGCGACCACGCTGCCCTGCGAAATCATCAGCGTCGATTCGGCGCTGGTCTACAAGGGCATGAACATCGGCACCGCCAAACCCGACGCCGAAACCCTGGCACGCGCGCCGCACCACCTGATCAACATCATCGAACCACATGAAAGTTATTCAGCGGCGCGTTTCCGCGACGATGCGCTGGCGCTGATGCGCGAAATCACCGAGCGGGGCAAGATCCCGCTGCTGGTCGGCGGCACGATGCTTTATTTCAAATCGCTGGTCGAAGGTCTCAATGACCTGCCGGAAGCGGATTCCACCGTGCGCCTGATCATCGAGACCATGGCCGAAGAGGAAGGCTGGCCTGCAGTCCACGAAAAACTGCGCAAGGTCGACCCGGAAACCGCTGCACGGCTGGAACCCAATGATTCACAGCGCGTTCAGCGCGCACTGGAAATCTATTACATCACCGGCAAGTCGATGACCGACCTGCTGAAAAAGCCGAAATATGTTTATTTTCCGTACACGCCGATCCGCATCGCGCTGCTCCCGGGAGACCGTGCCGCACTCCATGACCGCATTGCGCAGCGTTTCGAGAAAATGCTCGACGCCGGACTGGTCGATGAACTGCGGGCGCTGCGCGATGAATACGCACTGGAACCGGACATGCCCTCGATGCGCTGCGTCGGGTACCGCCATGCCTGGGATTTCATGCACGACCGCATCAGCCGCACGGAACTGCTGGAACAGGGCATCGCCGCAACACGCCAGCTCGCCAAGCGTCAGTTGACCTGGCTGCGTTCAACAGAAAACCTGACCGAATTCGACTGCCTGACCGAAAATGTCGGT